>CAMLOZ010000239.1 GCA_946481625.1 uncultured Haloferula sp.
AGGGTGTATCGGTCGAGAATGTTCGCGATCGCGTTGCGGACATCGATCATCAGCATGCGAAGGCCGCAGTGATCCTCATCCGGACAGGTGCAGCGCTGGTAGGCGAACTCGCTGGCGCAGCAGATCGGCGCGAGGCGGCCGTCCATGAGGCGGACCAGATCACCGATGCGGATCTTGTCGGCGGGCGTGGCGAGCGTGTAGCCGCCCAGCTTCCCGCGCTTCGTCTCCACGATCCCCGCTTCACGGAGTTCCTGCAGGATGCGCTCAATGAATTTCAGCGGCAGCCGGTTGGCATCGGCCAGCTCCACCCCGGATACGGTGGGGAGGCCCATCTCGGCAGCAATGCCCAGGTGGATGGTGGCGCGAAGCGCGTATTCGGCTTTCTTGGAAAGGTGCATTCGCTAATGTGGAGTAAACGGTAGAGAATAGGGGTAGGGGGTCAAGTCAGAATTTATAGATTGGCCAACCCGTTCAACATAAGCTTATTATGAAGCAGCTATAACCTCGAAAGCCGCGATCCATCGACACAAAAAAGCCGGAGCGCTGCTCCGGCTTGATGGTAGAGGGCGGCTCCGAGGCGGTCGCCGCGGTGGGTCAGATCAACGCGATTCCGAACTTCAGGGCAAGCTCGATGCAGGTGGCGCGGGAGAGGCCGAGCTCGCGGGAAGCATCGCTGATCCGGCCCTGGTGGCGGAGCAGAGCATCCCGGATCATCCTTCGCTCCAGTTGTTCGCGTGCTTCCTTGAGGGTTTTCGGAAGGGAACCTTCCAAGGCCGGATCCAAGTCGGACCATGCGGCCGGCGCCCTCCTTGGCGAGAACGCAGGCGGCTGGAGGCGGCTTCCGGATCTCCGGCGCGCGCGGAAACGCGGGAGGAAAAGAGAGAAGAGGTACGGTTTCACGGCTTTGAGGGGGGTTGGAGCCGATTTGCAGGGTGGCGCTAGGTCGGAGACCTAACCGGATTGATTGTTAGTCACTTATTCCGAGGGCTTCGCAAGTGGGCTCGTAGAAGCCCGGATTGCGAGGCTCGGCTTGGTTAGGTTTAGCTCGCCGAGCATTCCTTCCCCGCGGAATTTTCGAGTTTCTTTCAACAGAGGCTGCGAAAAATCAACGAATTGCGGAAATCCACTTCTAACAAGGAATTTTTAACCTTTCTTTCTATTCTTGAAAAATTTAACTTTCGTGATGCTTTATTTTGGAGGATCGGAAACTTTACTCAAGCGAGTCGTGCGTTATGCATGGGTGCTTTTCGCCCTAGGGAATGGTGCATTTGCGGCGAGCGAGGGTTCGGCTTCGATCGCGTGGAACCCCAATCCGGAGACCGATGTGGCCGGGTATAAAATTTATTGGGGAGAGCTGAGCCGACAATACACCAACGTGCTCGACGTCGGCAACAGCGTGACGGCGACCGTCGGAAACCTGACCAGCGGGCGCACCTACTATTGCGCGGTGAAGGCGTACAACGTGGCCCAACAGGAGAGCGCGTTTTCTGCCGAGGTCACCCTGACCTACATCTCGGAGAACGCTCAGGCGGATACCAGTTCCCGGCTCGTGCTGCTGGAGGCGGAGAGCGGGACGCTCACCTCCCCTGCGGCGATTCTCGGCTCGGGGACGGACATCTATGTCGATAGCACCAACTACTCGACCGCCGCGAACGCCTCGACGACGATGACCTTCAACGCCGATGTGGCGGCGAACTACCATGTGTGGTGCCGGGTGAAGGCACCCGCGGCGAGTTCCGACTCCTTCAACGTCAGCATGGACGGGGGGACCGAACAGGTCTTCCACGTCTACGGGGTGGCGGAGCCGACGGAGCCGCGCAGCAGTTCCTGGATTTGGAAGAGGATCCATGTGGCGGGGGGAGATCCACGGGACTATCCGCTCGCGATCGGCAGCCATTCGCTGAAGTTCCGCGTGCGGGAGCAGGGGGCCTGTCTCGACCGGATCGTGTTGAGTTCCGATCCGAATTTCACGCCGTCCGACTCCCTGCCACGGTCGGGCGACGTGCTGAGCGTGACCAGCAGTCCGGTGGGGATGACCCGGCTTGCGGGTGAAACGGCATTCTTCGAAGTCACGGCTGCCGCCACCGGTCCGGTGACTTACCAGTGGCGGAAGAACGGCAGCGACATCTCCGGTGCGACCTCGTCGATGCTCATCCTGGACGAGATCGACGGGAGCGACGCGGGAGACTACACGGTGCTTTTGAGGCGCGGCACGGCGAGCGTGACCACGGGATTGGCAATGCTGGCCGTGGTCGACTCTTCCGCGACGCCGGAATTCAAGGTGACGCGCATGACCATGAATCCCGACCTGACCGTCAGTTTCGAACTGGACGGGGGGCTCGATGCGACCGTGCTGGTGTATGCTTCCGCAGACCTCCAGTCCTGGTCGCTGATTTCCAGCCAGACGAATTCGACGGGAACGATCCAAGTCTCCGATCCGGCGTCCGTGGGTCAGACCAAGCGGTTTTACAAGATCGTGACCCCGTAGGACGCCGCACACGGCACGAGGATATCACCAGCGGCTCTGCTTCACGTAAACCGTGTCGTAGGGCCGCAGGTAGAAGGCGCTGTGGTTCGCCCCGGAGAGGGTGTCGTCCAGGTTGAGGGCATAGCGCTGGTGCTTGCCGCCTTGGTTGCGGACGACGACGACCTGCTTGCGATTGGCGAACTTCGAGAACCCGCCGGCTTCCATCACCGCTTCGAAGGCGGTCATCGGGCGGTCGAGCGGGATCTTGCCGGGCTTGTTCACCTCGCCCGAGACATAGACTCCGGCGGCGGCGGTTTCGACCGCGACGAGAACCGTGGGGTTCTGCAGGTGGGTGGTGTACATCCCGGTCAATTGGGACTGGAGGGAAGCCACGCTCTTGCCGGAGGCGCTGACGTCGCCAACCTTCGGGAGGCTGACCCGGCCGTTGGCTTGGATGCGTTGTGTGGTATTGAGCTCCGGGGCACCGGGATAGCTGACCAGGATCACATCGCCCGCGGACAAGGTGCCTGTCGGGCGCGAGGACATCACATCCGGGGGGATCTCGGCGTAGGGCTCGGGGCCCTCGCAGCCGGTGAAAAGGCCGACCATCGCGACGGCCATGAGGGCCGTCAGCGCGGAAGCAAAGCCGTGGCGGAGGCGTTGCCACACGGAGGCGGCTTGGGTTTGGGTTGCTGGGATTGTCGTCATCGGATTGTATTTGGGGTGGGAGTGAACAGGTTCTAGCAGGTTTTTACGCGGGGTGGCAGCGACTTTTGCAGGGGGAGGTCACGGCCTAAGCAGGACCGGCGAGGTAGCGGTCCCAATCGGCTGGCAGCGGGCATTTCTCGACATCGCTGGCGATGCGGCCTTCCCACTCCGGATTGAAGACGGTGCTGGTGCCGTAGACCATGATGAGGTCCTCGTTGCCGACATTCCGCAGGGCATGGGCGACGCCGGAGGGAATGACGACGGCGGCGTTGTCCGGGCCGGAGCGGCTATCGCCGGGAATGACGAAGCGCATCACGCGGCGGGGCATACCGGCGCGTTCATCCACCAGCAGCATCTCGCAGATCCCGGTGAGGAAGAACATGACATCCCACTGTTCGCGGTCATAGGGCCGGAGCGAGTAGTCCTGCGGCGAGTCGATGTAGAGCTTCTTGAACCAAGCCGCGGGATCCTCGCCGGGAGGGATGTAGGGCGGATGGATGTGGAAGCCCTTCGCGCTATCGCGGTGCATAAGGGCGGAGGCCCATTGGCGCGGAGCGATGCCGATGCGGTCGAGGGTGCCCTCGGTGAGGCGGGTCAATTCCCCGAAGTATCCCCTGCCCTTCTGCTGATAGACGCGGCGTTGGAAGAGCTCCACACCGGGAATCCATGCCCCGGACAGGGAGTCCTTCCCGGCGATGGCCTCGGAGGCATTCACTCCGGTGGTGCCGAGACGCAGGGCGAGGTCCGCGCTGGAGTAGTCGCGGGTTTCGAGGCGCGCGCGGGCGTCCGGATTCAGGCCGGCCCAAGTGTCGGTATTGCGGGAAGCGGACATGGCGCTCAGAGGGTGGCGAGGTATTCGCCGTAAGGGGTCTTGGCGTATTTCTTGATCGATTCGTCGAGCTTGGCGCGGTCGATGCGGCCCTGGAGGAAGGCGACTTCCTCGGGACAGGCGATCTTGAGACCCTGGCGCTGCTGGATGACCTGCACGAACTGGGTAGCATCCGCGAGGGAATCCGGCGTGCCGGTATCGAGCCAGGTGGTGCCGCGGCCGAGGAGTTCGACGCGGAGGTCGCCCTGCTCCAGATAGACGCGGTTCAGATCGGTGATCTCGAGTTCGCCGCGCGGCGAGGGCTTGAGGGCCTTGGCGATCTCGACGACCTTGCTGTCGTAGAAGTAGATGCCGGGGACGGCGTAGTTCGACTTCGGCTTGGCGGGCTTTTCTTCAAGCGAGACAACGTTGCCTTGGGTATCGAACTCGACGACCCCGTACTGCTCCGGCTGGTTCGTGTGGTAGCCGAAGACGGTGGCGCCTTCCTTGCGACGGGAGGCGGCCAGAAGCGACTTCGCGAGGTCGTGACCGTAGAAGAGGTTGTCACCGAGGACGAGGCAGGCCGGTTCGCCGGCGAGGAATTCCTCACCGATGAGGAAGGCCTGCGCGAGACCCTCCGGCTTCGGCTGCGGGGCATAGGAGATCTCCAGCCCCCACTGCGAGCCATCGCCCAGCAAGTGCTCGAAGGCCGGCAGGTCGCGCGGCGTGGAGATGAGCAGGACCTCCTTCACACCCGCGAGCATGAGCACGGTGAGCGGGTAGTAGATCATCGGCTTGTCATAGACCGGGATGAGCTGCTTGCTCACCGAATGGGTCATCGGGAACAAGCGGCTGCCGGTGCCGCCGGCGAGGATGATGCCCTTGCGGAGCGCGAGGTCGTCCGCGGAAGGCGCGAGGTAGCTAGTATCTGGACCGAGCATGGAGGAGAGCGGTGAAAAGGTTCAGGCGAGGGTGCCGAGGCGTTCGCCGCGATAGCTACCGTTTTCGATCCCGCGGATCCACTCCTGGTTGTCGAGGTACCATTGGACGGTCTTCCGCAGGCCGGACTCGAAGTTCTCGCGGGGAGACCAGCCGAGCTCGTTCTCGATGCGGGCGGGATCGATGGCGTAGCGCTGGTCGTGGCCCGGGCGGTCCTTCACGTAGGTGATGAGTTCGTCGGCGGACTTGGTGGCGCTTTCGGGTGCCAGCTCGTGGACGGTCTTGATGAGGGCGCGGACGACATCGATGTTGCGGATCTCGTTCTTGCCGCCGATGACGTAGGTCTCGCCCATGGTGCCGCGGACGAGTGCGGTGGCGAGGCCGCGGCAGTGGTCCTCCACGTAGAGCCAGTCGCGGATGTTCGTGCCATCGCCATAGACCGGCAGCGGTTCGCCGCGGAGGGTCTTCTGGATCATCAGCGGGAGAAGCTTCTCCGGGAACTGGAAGGGGCCGTAGTTGTTCGAGCAATTGGTGGTGATCACCGGCATGCCGTAGGTGTGGTGGTAGGCGCGGGCGAGGTGATCGCTGCCGGCCTTCGAGGCGCTGTAGGGGCTGTTCGGCGCATACGGCGTGGTTTCGCAGAACATCGGATCCTCCGGCCCGAGCGAACCGAAGACCTCGTCCGTGGAGACGTGGAGGAAAGCGGACTCGCCGCCGTCGGCAATGGATTTGCCATAGTTCGGCAGCTTGATGCGGCCGGACTCCACGAGGTATTTGCGGAAGGCATCGAGGAGGCGGAAGGTGCCGACCACGTTGGTCATGATGAAGGCTTCCGGGCCGTCGATCGAGCGGTCCACGTGGGACTCCGCGGCGAGGTGCATGACGGCATCGATCTTGTGCTCGCGCAGCAGGCTGCCGATGAGCTTGTCATCGAGGATGTCGCCTTGGACGAAGACGTGGCGCGGGTCGGCATCGAGGTCCTCGAGGCTCGAGCGGTTGCCCGCGTAGGTGAGTTTGTCGAGATTGACCACCTTGTCGATGGACACGCCGAGTTCGGCGGAGGCATCGCGGAGCAGGTAGTGGACGAGATTCGAGCCGAGAAAGCCGGCACCGCCGGTGATGAG
>CAMLOZ010000240.1 GCA_946481625.1 uncultured Haloferula sp.
GATCTGTAACCGGGGAGGCGACCGTAGATGGCTGCCGGGAGGCGTGTGAGCTTCCACCGCAGATGGAGGGGGTGAACGCAGATGGCGGTTGGATTTGGACCTCGATGGATGGGATCAGGGGAATTCCAAAAGAGAAAAGCAGCCGCCTAGAGGGCGGCTGCCTGGGGGTTGGAGTTGTGGATTCCAGCGGCGGATCAGGGCGTGCCGTAGGCGACGTCGAGACGGAAGAATTTCTTCCCGGTCTTGGGCACGGTCAGCGAGATACTATCCGGGCCGTTGATGGCACCAGCTTCGGTGTTCCATTCCACCAGATCGGAACTCGAGACGATGCGATAAGCGAGGTTGGCATCTGCCTTCGCTTCGTTGCCCTTGAGGAAGGTCAGATTGTAGGTCGATCCGCCATCGGCGAGGCCGGGCAAGGTGCTGTGCTTCCGCGGGTCGAGGCCGAGGGCGTATTCCACGAGCGCCGGGATGTGGTCGCGGTCGTTGTCCGAATCGTGCGAGATCCCGGCGGCACCCTTGCTTTCCGCCCAGGTCTGGAACGGGGTGGGGGGGGTGGTTTCCGCGGTGATGATGCGCAGCGACGGCTCGGCACCCGGGTAGGTCGCGACGGCACCCGGCCAGAAGATCTGCCAGCCGTCGGTGGTGTCCGGCTTCACGTTGATGCCGTAATTCGGATAACCCGCGCGCCATGCCTGCACCATGTTGGTCACATCGAAGTAAGCGGCACTCGTCTGGCCCATGCCGGTGGCACGGCTGACTTCCGGACCGAAGTCCACGTCCGGCACCGGACCGGCGGGGCCATAGGAAGTCGTCGTGGTCCAATCGGTCAGCATGCGGTGGACGGTGAAGGCACCGGGGCTGTGGGCATTGGTGCTGCCTTCCACGATGAGCTGGGTGCCGGTGGTGAGGACCAGTTCGGCCCGGACGATTTCCTCGTCATCCGGGATCGCGCCGGCGGTGCTGCCGAAGTCAACCGGGAAGCGGATCAGCGCTTCCTGGCTGGCATTGAAGATCTCGTCGAGGAAGCCGGTGATGAGCGCTTCTCCATCGGTGGTTCCATTGACCGGATCGATCCGCGCGGAGCGGTCGGCGGGGAAGGTGTAGGTGGAGATGGTGGAAGTCACGTAGCTGATCACGAGCTTCGGACGCACGCTGGCGTTGGTGTTGCCTTCCGAGCAGAGCTGCCAGCCATCGGCGGTGCCGCCGGTGAAGATGGAGAAGCCCATGTTCGGGGTCGAGGAGGGATCGGCCGCGAGTTCATCGGCCCAGTGACGGACCAGCGCCGTGACATCCGAGACCTCCACCTGGCCATCCACCATCGAGCCGAAGCCTGCGACGGGCAAACCGGAGGAACCGCCGCGCGCACCTTCGAGGCCGAAGCCCAGGTCGAGATCGGCATAGGTGGTGTTGGCGTCGAAGGGCACGACGAGGCGGTCCACCACGAAGGGGCCGGGAGAGGCGGAGTTCCCGCCGGTCTGGGTGGTGATCATCAGTTGCGCCTTGGCGATCTTCGCCCCCGGCGGGATCTGGCCGGAACCGGTGCCGAAGATGCCGTCGAAGCGGATCAGGGCGTTCTGGTCCGCGCTGTCCGCATGGCCCGGGTAACCGTCCACGTAGAAAGCCCCCACCGTGCTGCCGAGGATGTTGGTGTAAACGGGATTGCCGTTGGCATCGAGCACCGCGTTCTTGCCGATCTGTTTGCTGATGGTGCCGGTGTAGCCGTTCACCCCGTTCTGGAAGGACACGGTTTCCACCGGGACGACGGAGGCCGCGTTCTGGATCGTGCCCACCGCCTGGAAGGGCGTGGCGGTGTAGCCGCTGCCCGCGAGGAGCGAGAGCTTCACGGTCTCGTCGAATTCGAACTGGCTGTCGGTATTGATGGTGATTGTCACCGTGGCGGTGGCGGAGTCCGCGGCGAAGGTCACGCTGCCGGACGGAGCCGGGTAGTCGGTGCCGCCGGAGGCGTCGCCCGAGACCGCGTAATTCACCGTCAGCGGAGCGGTGAGGTCGCCGGTGCGGGTGAAGGTGAACTCGAGCGTTTCATCGGCGGTGTTCTCCGCGGCGATGCCATCGGTCGTCTTCACATACACCTCGTCGCCGACGGGCGCGGTCGGTGCGATCGGCACGGCAAGGAAGCGGAAGCCGCCGGTCTGCGGGTTGCCCGAAACACCGGGAAGGTCGTGCGAGAAGACCATGAACTTGTTACCAGAGGCATAGTAGGAGTAGACGTTGTCTCCGCCGTTGCCGGCCTGGTAGTCGGCGGTGATGAAGAGCACCGTGTTCGAAGGGTTGACCACGCTGCCGTCGCCGAAGGTGATTTCATAAGCGGCACCGACCTCGCGGGTGGTGGCGCCGATGGCTTCGAGCGTTCCGTTCAGCGGGACGAGCGAGCCGTTGTTCAGGATGCGGCCGCTATAGACGCCCGTGGCTTCCTGCGGGATGTAGAGGAAGGAGAAGTCGCCGTTCTCGGGGTTCTGGATGTTGTCGCGGTTGATGACCACCCAACTGATGCCGGTTTGGCCGATCGAAGAGATGTTGTCGGCTCCCGTGCCGGTGCCGGAACTCAGCGAGATCATGTTACCGGTGAGCGGGAGGCCGGTGATCGGGTAGTTGCCGGCGCCCGGGTTCGTCACCGTGATGCCGGTGGGAAGGTTCGCGCTGGAGCTGATCGTGCCATCGGCATTGACGTTCGCGCCGGTCCAGCCATTCGCGTAGGGGAAGAAGCCGAGGGCGAAGCGGCCGGATTCCGGGCGGGTGGCGGGATCGGCTGCGCCGTCCTGCGCGATGTCCGTCGTGGCGAGTGCGTAGTTGCCACCTTCGTTGCGCGGGATGACGAGGTTGTCGATCGAGCCACGGGTGGTGGTGTCGAACCAGTTGTTACCGGCATAGTTCGTGGCGAAGAGGATGCCGGCATCGAAGGCCACCGGATTGCCGTTGATGTTCACGGCAGGAGCACCGGACGAGGTGCCGGGGGTGTCGAAGCCGAGCGGTGCCGGGGTGGCGGTGACCGCCTGCCAAGCGGGTGTTGCGGAAGCCGGATGTTCGATATTCTCCGGCGGCTTGGGATCGATTTCCAGATCACCGCCATCAATGATGCCGAGGCTGGAACCCGGAGGAGTCGCACTTTCCACCGGCGCCTGCATGATGATGCGGGTGCTGATGCTGGAGACGGTGCTTCCTCCATCCAGCAGGGCGAAGGCTTCCACATGACGATAGCCGGGCAAGGGAGCGGGGACGGTGATTTCGTAGGGAGCCGTGGAGTCGCTGCCGACGGAAACGCCATCGATGAAGAAGTCCACCTGCTGCACGGCCGCGGGAGTGGCGGTGGTGGTTGAGGCGGCGAGGGTCAGCTGGCTTCCTCCTCCGGTCTGGTAGATCGTGTTCGCCACGGGATGGGTGAGCGCGATGGCGGGCTCCGTGGTGAGGAAGACGAAGCTGAACATGTCTTCGTCCACGGTCGCGCCGTCTTCCAGGGTGGCGGGCGAGAGATCGCGGCTCTGGATCACCCAACCTGAAAGGGCGGGATTCCATTCGTAGCAGACGAAGTTGTCGGTGTTGTTAGGGACCGGCGTCACGTCGGCAGGATGCTTGCCGCCCTCCGCGGAAATGATGAGGGTGCCGGTGGACTCGGTCTGACCGGGGATGGTCAATAGCCATTCGCCGGTCCCCTGTTTGGTGATGGTGTAGTTGCCGCTGCCGATCTCGGAACTGCCGTCGCTCTGGACGCGGCCCACCGCTTTCACATGGCCGCGGCCAACCGCTGCAACGGGGACATAGACGAATGCGACCCCGTCTTGTTCATAGCCTATGGGGTTGTTGCTGGCATTATCCTTCACCGAGAGCGAGAAACTGCCATCGGCATTGTCGGTGGAGAGGGCGAAGTTGCCTTCGTTCTTGCCGCCGATGACCAGCAGCACGCCGTTGGAGGAGGTGGCAGGCACGCCGTGGGACTGGAGCGCGCCGATATTGAGCTTGGAGAGGCCTCCGCCGAGGTCTTCGAATTCGAGGACGCTGCCGGAGCGGATCGAGGGGTGGCCGAGGAAAGTGGTGAGAGGACCGCCGTTCGTGGCACCCGCGCTGGCGTGCGCACCGAGCCAGCCTTCCCCGTAGGGGAACCAGGCGGCGGCCACGTTGATGTTGAATTCGCCGGCTGGTTCGATGCCGCCGGAGGTCGATTGGATCGGGAGGAAGAAGCCTCCGCCCGAGATCTCCGAGTGGCTGGTGGCGTAGGTGATGCCGTCCGGTCCGCCGCCCGAGGCGTTGTTGCGGCCGTTCTGCGTGACCGAGGAGATCATCACGCCGTTCACGTTGTCCTTGGTGAAATCGGCGCTGAAGGCCATGTCGATATCGCCGCGGTTATGGCCGCGGATGGAGATATTCGGCGTGGCACCGGGTTTGATGGTGACCGCCACGGCGGGGGTGGCTGATGTCTGGTTGTTGTTCGTGGTATTGAGCTGGACCACGTTCAGGCTGCCGTGCTCGAGAGCGAGGGTCAGGCCGGGGGTGGCCAACGCGATGAGCATGCTCAGGCGCGAGGGAAGTTTTTTCATGCGGCGCGGACCGTATGGGATGCGATCTGCGTAGCCATGAAACAAGGGTTACAGATGAGACACGATGATGTCTGAAAATGAGGGTGTTGTGTAGCAACTTCGCCACATCGGGCGTGACGTGGATGTCACATCCGGCGGGCGTACCGGTGCATGATATTGCATGCAAGGGGCTTGTGGATTCACGCAGGGGAGGGTGTCCGCGGATTGCGACGGGAAAGTCACTTTGCGGATCATGAACCCGGGCGGGATTTGTCCTAGCTGGGGCGCTCATGAAGTTCTTTTCCGCCGTATTCCTTCTCCTCGCCGGTGCCGCCTTTTCGCAGGAAGAAGCGTCGAAGCACACCCTCCGCATCCTTCCCCTGGGGGATCCGCCGCCCTTCCGCCAGGAGGTAAGGGGTGGAGTGCGCTATGAGATCCCGGCTCCGGAGGGCACCGTGCCGCCGCGGGAGATCGTGCTTTCGATGAAGCAGCCGGAAGGCGAGGAGAAGAAGGAGTGGCCGCTGCGGCTGCGCTTGGGAACTATCACGCCGGAACTGGCTGTGCCGATGCCGCAGGATGGCACGATCACCGTGAAGACGACGGCCGGAGCCCCGTGGCTGAACATTCCGCTATCCAAGTCCACCGCGACCCTGGCGCTGGTGTGGCGCGGCGGGAAATCCTGGAACGAGGCGGCGCGCGTGATCGCGATCCCGGACGATGCGAAGGAAGGCGATTTCCGTTTCGTCAACGTGACGGCCAAGCCGATGGCGGTGACCTGGGGTGAGCTGAAGCTGAAGCTCAATCCCGCCACGACCATGGTGCAGCGCATGCCGGAGGGGGCGAAGGCGCTGCCGCTGACGATCCAGTATCCGGCCCCGGAGGGTGGCCTGAAGCCCTGTTTCTCGACGCAGATCGAGAGGATGCCGGGGACGCGGCAGCAATTCGTGATCTATGCCGCGGATGGCGAAAAGCCGAAGCTTCCCGTAAAAGTGCTGCCTCTTTCCGAGTCGCGTTGAACTGTTCAGTTGAACATTTTCGGATTTCGTCTAGCGTTCCGGGGTGGCCGCCCCGGTGATCGAGGATCTGCGCAGGCAACTGCGGGAGAAATTCCCGCAGGCTCATGGCGCTGTCCTGATGGCCGCGGAGGAAAGGCCGGATCCCGGCCAGCCCTTCGATCCGGGATTTTTCCCTCCGGGCATGATCTCGGAGGTCATCGGGAGCGGGGTGAGCCTGCTGGTGGCGGGGCTTCTGGGCGAGCCGGAGGAGGCGGCGGTGCTGCCGGATTTCATCCTGGTAGATGGCGGTGACACTTTCGATCCGGCTTCCTTCACGGAAGAGACATGTTCGCGCTTGGTGTGGGTCCGCTGTTCGAGTGCCGGGGAGATGCTGAAGGCGACCGATGCGCTGGTGCGGGACGGGAATATCCCCTTCATCCTGCTCGATACCTGCGGGATCGGGCGGAGGGAACTGAGCGGGATTCCGGCCTCGGCGTGGTGGAGGCT
>CAMLOZ010000241.1 GCA_946481625.1 uncultured Haloferula sp.
CCAATCCTGTCCCTGCCAATCGATGAGGTGCGCCGGGGCCTCCTTGGTGAGACCCTCCCACCACACGTCGCCATCGTCGGTCAGGGCGACGTTGGTGAAGATCGTGTTCTCCTTCATCGACTCCATCGCGATGGGATTCGTGTCGTATGAAGTTCCCGGCGCGACGCCGAAGTAGCCGGTCTCCGGATTGATCGCATGCAAGCGACCATCTTCGTGCGGCCACAGCCAGGCGATGTCGTCGCCCACGATCGTCGTCTTCCAGCCCGCCTCGGCGTAGATCTTCGGCGGCACGATCATCGCAAGGTTCGTCTTGCCGCAGGCGGACGGGAAAGCCGCGGTGACATAGGTCTTCTCGCCGCTCGGCGCCTCGAGGCCGAGGATCAGCATGTGCTCCGCCATCCAGTTGTGCTCGCGCGCGATATTGCTCGCGATCCGCAGCGCCAGGCACTTCTTGCCGAGCAGCGCATTCCCGCCGTAGCCGGAGCCGTAGGACCAGATCTCGCGGGATTCGGGAAAATGAACGATGTACTTGTCCTCGTTGCAGGGCCAGGGGACATCGGCCTGTCCCGGCTCGAGCGGCGCACCGATCGAGTGCAGGCAGGGAATGAAGCGCCCGTGGCCATCGCGCCTGGCGGGAACCTCTCCCGTCGCTTCCGCTTCCAGGCGGTCCAGCACGCGCTGGCCCATGTGCGCCATGATGCGGGTATTCACCGCGACATAGGCGCTGTCGGTGACTTGCACGCCGATCTTCGCCAGCGGCGAATCCAAGGGGCCCATGCAGAAGGGCACGACATACATCGTGCGGCCTTTCATCGAACCCCGGAACTTGTCCGTGAGCAGGGCCTTCATCTCCTCCGGAGCCATCCAATGGTTGGTGGGACCCGCGAGGTCCTTGCGGCGCGAACAGATGAACGTGCGGTCCTCCACCCGCGCCACGTCGGAAGGTGTCGAGCGGGCGAGGAAAGAGTTCGGCCGCTTCTCCGGATTCAAGCGGGTGAAGGTGCCCTTCTCCACCAGGAGCTGGCACAGGCGGGCCCACTCATCCTGCGACCCGTCGCACCATTCGACACGGTCCGGCTGACACAGGACGGTCATCTCCTCGACCCAGGCGAGGAGTTCGGCATGGCGCGAGGGCGGGTTCATGTGGGGAGCATGAAAACGCTTGAAGCCATGGCGAGCAATCCAATCGGAGGATTTGGGCGGGATTGGCGGAGATTTGACCGCTTTCCGCCGCTTGCCCGCCGGAAATGATCGGATCGCTTCACGCCCGTCGGGCCGCCGTCGCCCCGCCCGCCTTGCGAACGGATGGGGCGCTGGCCACCCAAGTGGAGGGGAAATCAGATTCGGAACCGGCGCAGCGTATCCGCTACCCGGTCGCGTCCGGAGGGACGGCGGGCCAAGGGATCCTGCAGGGTGCGCACGGCCTTGCGGCCGCCAGCGAAGAGGAAGGATTCGCATTCGATCTCCACGACTTCCAAACCCATGTAATAGGTATCGCGGAGGGTGGAAACGGCATCGGTGCCGAAGACTTCAGCCAGATGCTCGCGCAGCAAGGCCGCCTCCGTTTTCCCCACGTAGAGGAAGGCCGGCGTCTCGCCATGCGCGCATTTGGAGCGGATCAATTCGGACACGGCTTCAGGACTCCAACAGTCCCCGAAGACAAGCTCGGGGGCCAGGGTGGTCGAGTCGGGGAAGGGTGCTGACTCGCGGGATGTGTTCATGGTGTCGGTGACAGGGTGGTCGCGATTCGGGAGCAACATACGTGCCCGAACGACCGATTCATCACTCCGGTAGTGACAATTCCGTATGCCATGCCTTCGGCTCATGATATTGGTCAGACAGGATGAAATATTACATCTCCGACCTGACGGGAAGATGCAAGAGCCGAGCAATGGCCCCGTTCAGCCCCTCCTTACGGCTCCCGCCAAATGCGAAAGCGTAGGGGGCGGCGACACTCTTGTCGCCGGATGGACGTGATAGCCGGGGACAGGAGTGCCCCCTCTCCTTAAAGCTATCGCCACATGCGCTCCCCGCAGGAGGGGCGGCACGCCCTACCGCGCCCTACTCTTCCACCTCTTCGACGACGATCCGCGGGAACACCGGCTTCGGCTTCCCGGTCTCGTGACCGTCCGGCACGAGGCCCCACCTCAGATCGTCCAGCTTCAGCGAGAGGAGGTCATCCATGCGGAGCTGTGCCGCGATGCGCGCCGCGGGATCAGGGAGCACCGGCGAAAGCAAGACCGCGCAATGGGCGAGGCTTTCCACCAGATGCTGCAAGACTGCATCGAGCCGGCTCTTGAGCGCGGGGTCTTTCGCCAGTTCCCAAGGTTTGTTCCGCTCGGCATAGGCGTTGCAATGCGTGACGTGACGGTTGATCGCCTTGAGCGCCTCGGCGACGTCGAAGGCATCCATGGCCTCGCGATAGTCGCCGGTCACGGTCTCCAGCGAAGCCCGCAGGTTCGACTCCTCGTCCATGGTCTCCGAAGTCACCGTCACGATGCCGTTCGCGAAACGCGCGGTCATGTTCAAGGCCCGGTTGCAGAGGTTCCCCAGTTCGTTCGCCAGTTCCTGGTTGTAGAGCATCACGAGACGGCTCAGATCGAAGTCCGCGTCCTTGCCCGTCGTGATATCGCGCACCAGATAGTAACGTAGCGCATCCACGCCGAATTTGTCCGCCAGTTCGTCGGGATCCACCACGTTGCCGAGCGACTTCGACATCTTCTCGCTCTCGCCGGTGGCGCTCTTCCGGTTCCACCAGCCGTGAACCAGGATCTGCGGCATTTCCTCATCGCCGAAGCCCATCGCATGCAGCATGCAGGGCCAGTAGATGCCATGTGCGGGCACGAGGATGTCCTTGCCGATCACGTGCACGGGCGGTCGCGAACCTCCGCCGGCCGAGGGCCAGAGCTTCGCGAACGAAGGAAGGCCGGCGTCTTCTTTCGCGCGGTAGCCTGCGAAGGAGATATAGTTGATCAGCGCGTCGAACCACACGTAGGTGACGAAGTCCGGGTCGAAGGGAATCTCGATGCCCCAACGCAGGCGCTCCTTCGGCCGCGAGATGCAGAGGTCGAGTTCCCCTGAGTTTGCCAGGGCGCCGAGCAACTCGTTCCGGCGGAAACCCGGGATCACGAAGTCGGGATGCTTCGCCGTGAATTCCTTCAGCCACCCGGCATGCGCGCTCAGGCGGAAGTACCAGTTCTCTTCCTCGATCTCGACCACCTCGCCCCACTCGGCCCCGAACTCGCCCGCCTCGTTCCGGTCGCGGTCAGTGAGGAACTGCTCCTGGCGGACGGAGTAAAACCCCTTGTAGCCCTTCTTGTAGAGTTCGCCGCGCTCCTTGAGATCGGTCAGGATCGCCTGCACGCAGGTCTTGTGGCGCTCGTCGGTGGTCTCCGCCCAACCGTCGTACTGCAGGCCGAGTTTTTTCCACAGGTTCAGGAACAGCTTCGTCTTCTTCTTCGCGAAAGTCGCGGGATGGATGCCTTCTTTCTCCGCGGTCTGCTGCACCTTCTGGCCGTGCTGGTCCACCCCGGTCAGGAAATGGACATCCTCCCCCCGCAAGCGCTGGTAGCGGGCGATAACGTCGGCAAGGACCTTTTCATACGCGTGCCCGATGTGAGGGGCACCGTTGGTGTAGTCGATGGCGGTGGTGATGAAGAACATACTGGAAAATGACGAATTCAGGATTTCCGAATGACGAAGGAAAAGCCTCTGCCGCAATGCTCAAATCCCCGCACTCTCATCACAAGACATTCGTCATCCGGAAATTCGTAATTCGTCATTCCCTCACGACCTTGCCTCCGAGGGAAAGTATCCTCGCATTCGCCTTGGCGGCCTCCGCCTCTCCGATCTGCCCGTCCCGGACATACATCTGGGAAAGGGCGGTCCAGGCCAGCAGGTCGTTGGGGCGAAGGGTGGTCGCCTGCAATCCGCAGCCGATGGCCTCCTTCACTTGCCCAAGCTTCAACAAGCACATGCCGAGGGCATGCCACCCGTCGAAGAAATCCGGGTCGAGGGCGACGCAACGGCGGTAAAGCTCCGCGGCCTCCTCGAGTTCGCCGAGTGCCAGACAGCCGTTCGCGTCGTCAAACAAGCGCTCGCGTTCGGTGTCCGGCATGAGTGGATCAGCGTTTGACAGCGGGATCGACGATCTGGGCCTGCTCGAGCTTCTCGCCCAGCCAGGCCATGTAGGCGTCCCGCTTCATCTCTTCGGCCTGGCGCTTGAGGGCCTGGTTGATCCGCTCGTCGCGGGCCGGGTCCTTCACCAGTTCGCGCTTCTCGACGAAGACGAAGACGGCACCGTCCGGCCGGATCACGGGATCGGCCAGCTTGCCGGCTTCGACCGTGGAAGCCGCTTCGAAAAGGGTGGTGGTATCGGCCTCGCCTTCCAGTTTGTCGGTGGACTTGAAGGGTCCGTGGCTCTTCGGTTCCAGACCGACCTCCTTGGTCAGTTCGGCGAACGGCTTCCCGGCGGCAAGGCCCTCGCGGATCTTGGCGGCCTTTTCGTCGGCGTCCTTTTTGAGCGCCTCGCTGGCCTTTTGGGCGATGTAGTCGGCACGGACTTCTTCCTTGGCCTCCTCGAAGGTCTTGGGACGGGCCTCCTCTTCCCCGTCAAGACGGGCGACGAGATAGGCGTTGTCCTTGAGCTGGAGGGCCTCCGTGAAACGGCTCAAGGGGTCGGTGCTATCGGTCAGTTGAAAGAGCTCGTCCGCCACCGGCTTGGGGTTGTCGGAGACAGTAGTGCCCTGCAGTTCGGCCGGGACGGCACTGCGGGGGAACAACCCGGTGGCAACCAGTGTCCAGCCATCTTCGGCGACCCGTTTCTCGAAGTCTTTGCCCTCGCTGTTCTGGATGTCGAGGAGCAGGGTATCCACCTTGGCAATGACCTCGTCGTCGATCTGGCGCTTCTTCTCGGCGTATTCGGCATCCTCTTTGGCCTTCTTCTCGGCGGCTTCCTTCTCTGCCGCCTTCTTCGCCTCTTCGGTGACGGCATCCGGAAGCTTCGGCGGCTCGACCGCACGCTCGGGATAGGTTGGCTTGGCGATCAGGTAGCTCACCTTGATCTTGCGCTCGACCATGTACTTTTCCTTGGTGGTTTCCCAAGCCGCCTTGAGTTCCTCATCGGTCGGCTTGATCTGCTCCTGGAAGGTGGCGAGCGCCGTGCGCGCCACCTGGATGCTGACCTGCTGCTCGGTGCTGGCCGCGCTTTCGAGCGCAGCCTCGCGGGTACCGCCGAGACCGCCGCCGATGATTTCCTTGAGTTGCTCCGAAGCGATGCTGTCGCGGATCAGGTCGAGAAGGTCCTTCTCAAGCATGCCGAAGCGGCCCAAGCCGTCGACCAGCCTGTTGTAACGTTCTTGGCTGAACTGGCCATCCGGTCCCGTGAAGGTCGCCTTGACGTGGGCCTCGACCTCCTGATCGCCGGGATGGATCCCGAAATCCTCGCAGGCTTGCCGCAGGGTGAGGCGGTTGATGAAAAAGCGACGAACGCCCTGAGGGCTGCCGTCGGCCCCCAGTTCGCTGATGAGCTGGATCGTGCCGGTCTGGAAGGCCAAGCTGTAGTCGGAGGCCGGAGCCTCGGCCAGCTTGCGGTATTGGGTGGCGGTGTAGCTGGTGCCGTCCACGGTGAGGACCACCGGATTGTTGGCATTCGCCCGGCCCATGGTCGCGGGATCGCCGAAGAAGGCGAGGCCGACGAAAAGCAGCGCGATCACGAAAATGATCAGGCCGGTGTACTTGCGGAGGTGTTCGATCATGGACGGCTACTTGGGGTGTGCCCGCGGGGCGCGGTAGTTAAAGGAGCCGCCGGGGGGGCATCAACCCCTATTTGCGGTCAAAACGTTGGGGGAAGAACACGCCGCCTTCCGCCCCTCCACTTCCACCCGGGCCAAAAAAAGAGCCGCCGGGGAGCACCCACTCCCCGACGGCCAAGTTCGTCAACCCTGGCCGGTCCCGTCAGACGGGATTCGGCTGGAGCTGACAACTGCTGTTCACCCTTACATGAAAACTGCACTTGCGCGCGGTTTTCA
>CAMLOZ010000242.1 GCA_946481625.1 uncultured Haloferula sp.
GCCCCCGCGCCGGAACCGGCTCCCGAACCCGCCCCCGAACCGAAACCCGCCGGCACCGAGCCGCTCGGCGAGGAAGCGCTCGTTGCCCTCATGCAGGAGAGCATCAAGGGCGGCCAAGTGAAGGAATTCACCTTCGACCAGGTCCTGAAGTGGAATGCCGGTTCGGAAGAAGAGATCGACGGCACGAAGTACCAGACCGGCCTCGCCGAGTACAAGGCCGAGACCATCTTCGGGGTGAAGACCATGAAGGCCAAGGCCCTCGTCAAGGATGGCAAGGTGGCCAAATGGATCTGGGCCACCAGCGGCATGGAGATCAAGTAGAGTCCCCCGGGAGCGCGGAGCCACCGGCCCGCAGAACAAGCCCTTGTAGCCGTATTCCTCCTAGGGATCTGAATGGGAGGCGGCGGCGCTCTCCTCCCGAAAGCGCGTGAACGACCGGCCCCGATGGGACTTTGGGGGCGGCGGCTCGCATCCCGGACAATTTTCGGGCATGTTATGTGCCCTCGCTTTTTCAAGGTAGGATTGAGGGCTTGCGGCCACCCGGGAAGCTGCGCCCAATTCGTCAGCATGACCGCCAAGCGGAAGGATCTGGAATTGCCGGTGCTGGCTTTCCCCGACGGAGAGGCATTTACCCGGTGGCTCGGCAAACAGCCGGGCGACACCCCGGGACTGTGGCTGAAATTCGCGAAGAAGGACTCGGGCATCGCCAGCATCACCCAGCGGGAGGCCTTGGATGCCGCGCTCTGCCACGGCTGGATCGACGGGCAGCGTCTGGGCCTCGACGAGAACTATTACCTCAACAAATACACCCCTCGCCGCGCCCGCAGCAATTGGTCCCAAATCAACCGGGCGCGGGCTCTCGAACTCATGGCTGAAGGCCGCATGACCGAGCGCGGCTTGGCCGAGATCGAGCGGGCCAAGAAAGACGGCCGCTGGGAATCTGCGACCGCACCGCCTAGCAAAGCGGAAGTGCCCGAAGACCTTGCAAAGGCGCTCAAAAAGAACAAGGCCGCGGAAGCGCTCTTCGGGAAGCTGGATTCCCGCAATCGCTTCGCCATCCTCCATCGCATCGGGCAGGCCAAAAAGGCGGAGACCCGCGCCGCCCGGATCGACAAGCTCGTCGAAATGCTGGCGAAGGGCGAGACGATCTATCCGCAGAAGAAAGCGTAGCGCGCCACCTTTGGGATACTCCGGCCTTTTTCGCCCCGCGGAGCGCATGGCGATGGATGGTCGGGAGATTGATGATTGGTGATTTCTTCCCTTGCCGGGCGGGGGAGGGGGCCGCTTCATTCCGCGCATGACGCCGGAGCTTGAGGATCTCTTCGCCTTCCTTCGTTTTCCCAGTGTTTCCACGGATTCGCGGAACGCCGCGGACGTCCGCGCCTGCGGCGAGTGGATCGTCGCGAAACTCACCGGCATGGGCCTGGAAGCGAAGCTCCACGACACCCCGCGGCACCCGATCGTCGTTGCGAAGAACGCCCATAAACCCGGCCGCAAGACCGTGCTCATCTACGGCCACTACGACGTCCAGCCGGTCGATCCCCTCAACCTCTGGACCACCCCGCCCTTCGAGCCGGAAATTCGCGATGGCAAGATCTGGGCCCGCGGGGCCACGGATAACAAGGGCCAGATGCTCGCCCACATCCTGGGCGTCGAGAAGACCCTCAAGGAAAAGGGCGAACTGCCCGTGAACCTGATCTTCCTCTTCGAGGGCGAGGAGGAAATCGGCAGCCCCAGCCTCGCGCCTTTCCTCGAAGCGAACCGCGAGATGCTCAAGTGCGACATCATCGCAATCTCCGACACCGGCATGGTCGGTCCCGGCCAGCCGACGATGAGCTACGGCCTGCGCGGCATCGCCGCCTGCGAGGTGATCCTTCGCGGCCCGGCCCGTGACTTGCACTCCGGCATCTTCGGCGGCGCGATCCGCAATCCCGCGACCGAGATCGCCCGCCTGGTCGCGACCTTCCACGACTCCGAGGGCCGCGTGGCGGTCGAGGGCTTCTACGATGACGTGAAGCCGCTCGAAGAGTGGGAACGCGAGATGTGGTCGAAGATCCCCGGCGTGAGCGATGAGGATTTCATCAAGTTCAGCGGCTCCTCGAAGACCTTCGGCGAAGCCGGCTACACCTGCGCCGAGCGCACCTGGGCCCGCCCGACGGCGGAGGTCAACGGCATCGGCGGCGGCTATCAGGGCGAGGGCTCGAAGACCGTCTTGCCTGCCGAAGCCTTCGCAAAGTTCACCTTCCGTCTCGTTCCGAACCAGGATCCCGCGGACATCATGGAGAAGGTGAAGGCCCACCTCGACAAGCACTGCCCCCCGGGCGTCTCGCTCCTCTACGTCGGTGGCCACGATGGCAAGCCCTTCTACACCGATCCGCACGGCCCCTTCGGCAAGGCCGCCCAGGAAGCCCTGCGTAAAGCCTTCAGCAAGGAACCGGTGCTGATCCGCGAAGGCGGCAGCATCCCGATCGTCCAGGCCTTCCGCGACATCCTCGGCGCGGACACCATCCTTCTCGGCCTCGCCCTCGCCGACTCGCAGATCCACTCGCCCGACGAAAACTTCCCGGTCGAGAACTTCGAAGCCGGCATCCGCCTGAACCAAGCCCTGCTTGAAGAACTCGGCAAGTGACCAGTGGCCAGTGGCCGGGGGCCAGGAAGACAAGGCTCCCGAACTCACCCTGACCTCTAACCCCTGACCACCGACCCCTTTTTCAATGTCCGATTTCATCCGCGAGATCATCGCCGCCGACCTTGCTTCCGGTAAGCACGAGACCACCGTCACGCGCTTTCCCCCGGAGCCGAATGGCTACCTGCACCTCGGCCACGCCCGCGCGATCTGCCTGAACTTCGGCATCGCGCTGGAGAATGCCGCGAGCGGCGCGCGCTGCCACCTCCGTTTCGACGACACCAATCCGGAGAAGGAAGAGGTCGAGTATGTCGAGAGCATCAAGGCGGACGTGAAGTGGCTCGGCTTCGATTGGGGTGAGCACCTCTACTACGCCAGCGACTACTTCGAGTTCTATTACGACTGCGCGGTCCATCTCATCAAGAACGGCCTCGCCTACGTGGACGAGCAAACCGCCGATCAGATCAAGGAGACTCGCGGCAATCTGACGGTTCCCGGTACACCCTCGCCCTGGCGCGACCGCAGCGTGGAGGAAAACCTCGAGCTCTTCGCGAAGATGCGCGCCGGCGGCTTCGAGGAGGGCACCGCGGTGCTCCGCGCGAAGATCGACATGGCCTCGCCGAATATCGTGATGCGCGATCCGGTGATCTACCGCGTGCTCAAGGCGGAGCACCACAACACCGGCGATGCCTGGTGCCTCTACCCGATGTACGACTTCGCCCACCCGCTGGAGGACGCGAAGGAGCACATCACCCACTCGCTCTGCACGCTTGAGTTCGAGATCCACCGGCCCTTCTACGACTGGGTGATCGAGAACTGCCCGGTGCCGGCCAAGCCGCGCCAGATAGAGTTCTCTCGCCTGAATTTCACCTACACCGTCATGAGCAAGCGCAAGCTGCTTACGCTGGTGAAGGAGGGCCACGTAGCCGGTTGGGATGACCCGCGCATGCCGACGCTTTCCGGTGCCCGCCGCCGTGGCATTCCCGCGGTGGCCATCCGCCGCCTTTGCGAGAAGACCGGCATCACCAAGTTCCAAGGCGTCACCGATATCGCCCAGCTCGAGTTCGAGATCCGTGACCATCTCAATACCGTCGCACCGCGCCGCATGGCCGTGCTCGATCCGCTCAAGCTTGTGATCACGAACTGGCCCGAAGGCCAGAGCGAGGACATCGAGCTCGACAACCACCCGAAGGATCCCGCCATGGGCACCCGTCAGGTGAAGTTCTCGCGCGAACTCTGGATCGAGGCCGACGACTTCATGGAAGTCCCGGAGAAGAAATTCTACCGCCTCGGCCCCGACCGCCACGTCCGCCTGCGCGGCGGCTACATCGTGAAGTGCACCGGCTTCGAAAAAGACGACTCCGGCAAGGTGGTGAAAATCACCTGCGAGTATCTCCCCGGCACCAAGGGCGCCGATGCCCCGGAAGGCGTCGAGTGCCGCGCCGCGATCCACTGGGTCAGTGCCGAACACGGCCTCGCAGCCGAAGTGCGCCTCTACGACCGCCTCTTCACCGCGGAAGACCCGGATGCCGCCGAAGGCGGCTTCACCAGCGTGCTAAATCCGGACTCGCTCAAGGTGGTCCAAGCCTGGGTCGAGCCCGCCCTTGCCACCGCCGAGCCCGAAGCCATCTCCCAGTTCGAGCGCCTCGGCTACTTCGTCGCCGACCGCCACGACCACCAGCCCGGCCAAAAGGCCGTCTTCAACCGCACTGTCGCCCTCCGCGACTCGTGGGCGAAGAAGTAATCGCCCGCCCTACCTCACGGATTCGTCACCTTCAAGCGCACGAACGACTTGGTGGCATTGCCGGGTACGCTGAACGTATGCTGGTTCCCGCCGCCGGTATCGGCGACCGGCGTCCAACTGCCCGGCAACAAGGTGGCAGAGGTCTCCGCCCCGTAGGTGATGCCCGAGACGCCCGCGGGCTGGGTGAAGGTGATCGTGAAAAGGTCGCCGCTCATCTGCCATTGGGGAACCTGGTGGGCGCTGTTCGCCTTCGGATCCAGGCCGAAGCCGAATTCCAGCAGATTGACCAGCCCATCCTTGTCGAAATCGAAACCGTCCGCCGCGTCGCCGGAATTCGCGGTGGTCCCGAAATGGGTCTGCCGCCAGGTTTCCAACGCGGTAAGAACAAGAGGCAGCACGAAGCTCCCCCCGTTGTTCCTCACAACCGTCGCCGGGTTCGCGGACAGCGCATAGTCTGCGAGGTTAGTGGTGCTCAGTGCGGTGGCGGCACCGGTGAAGCGGATCCCCTGGGCACCGGTACCCGGCAGGCTTGAACCGAAGGGAGGACCGAAATTGCCGTTCGAGTCGTTGGTGGTACTCCCGGTGTTGGACCCGGTATAGCCGGCTCCGCCCCACGACAGCGACCAGAGGATCGTGCCCGGCGTTCCAACCGAGCCAAAGCTGTCCTCGAAGGTCAGCCGGCCCGCCGCGAGATAGGACGCCGGGATGGGGGCGGCCAAGGTGAAGTCCGGGGTGAAGGTCGGCTGGGAGACCTGCATCGCACTGGTGAAGGCCGAGGTCGTCAAAAGGATCCGAGCGCCCGAAGCGCTGTTGCCCACGTTGGTCGGGAAGGTCAGCAACAGCACCCGGTTGCTCCCCGTCGCATCCGCCGCCCACACCTTCGTGCCGCTCACGATGCCTTGTCCCGTAGAGCACATTTGCAATTGGATCGCCTGCGCCGCCGGGTTGCCGTTCAAACTACCGACGACCTGCTCGATCTTCATGAGGTGGAAGCTCGCAAAGGCCCCGGGCGCGAAAAACAGGCTGGCAACGAGTAGCGCCGGTCCCACCCGGAGCGTCCTCCGCAGCAGGCCGGAGTGTGTCGGCCGGGGAAGCATGGGCGGGCGCGGGGTGCAGGACATCGGGTTCATTTCGGGAAGGGATGCGGAGGATTGCATGATTCCTAAGGGAAAGGATACCATGCCCCGCCGGATGCCAATCCGGAAAGCGGCGGTGCTTTGTGACAACCGCTCCGGCCCTGATCATCGGGCCTCCTTGAAAACGGTGCCCCGGCGTGCTTGCGGTTTGGGTTCAATAATGCATAGTCACGGCAGATGACCGAATCGACCGAACTGGACCTCAAGCAGCGGCTCTCCCGACTCTCGGAGCGGGATCGTCGCGCGATGTCGGCCTATTTGCTCCGGCTCAAGCATGAATCCAAGAGTGGTCGCCGGGGGATTTCCCGTCTGATGAAGGAGATGGATTCCGGAAAGAAGACCACGCTCTCCCAGCTCGCTTCCGATCTCGGGCATGCCTGATCGAAAGAGCTACGAGCCGGTACTCTCATCCCAAGCCGTCGCGTTCCTCGTCGGCCTGTCGAAGTCGCGTCAGCGCAAACTGATCGATCTTATCTCCCAGCTTTCCGAAAACCCCTC
>CAMLOZ010000243.1 GCA_946481625.1 uncultured Haloferula sp.
CCGGCCTGAGCCCTGCAGCCCGGATCGTCCCGATGAAGGGCATGCGGATCGTGCCTTGCTCCGACACCGGGTAGGTGTTGTTAACGACGCTCATCTCCTCTTGGGGAACCCCGGAGATGCGGATGTCGATGGCTTGTCCCGGGGCAATGGCGACCTGGGCGGAAGCCATGGCGGCCAAGCCGAAGAGGCAGGCGATAAAGACGAGAAAACGCTTCATGGAATGGTATCGATGGCTTTTTCGGGGATCAGTAGAGGTCTTGCTTCGAGTCGTCCCGCTTCGAGGGGCGGGACGGGCGAGGCTGCGGGGATGCGGCGGGAGCAGCGCCGGATTGGCTGCCGGAGGGAATCGACTGGGATTCCGCCGGGGCGTAGTAGGTGTAGTAGCTGGTGTAGTACTGATACTGGCTGTCGCTGCTGACTTCCACATTGTTCAGCTCGACGCCGATGACGTGGCCGCCGACGTTTTCCCCGGCCTGCTTCACGCGCATGAGCATGTTGCGCGGCAGCTTGCGGTGCTGGACGACGATCATGGTGAGGTCCACCTCGCTCGCGAGCACCGAGGCGTCGCTCACGCCGAGGATCGGCGGGGAGTCCACGAGCACGAGGTCGAAGCGCTGCTTCACGTCCTGGATCAGCTCGGACATGCGGCGGGAGTTGAGAATCCCCGCGGCATCCGCCGGCAGGATGCCGGAGGGCATGAAGTAAAGGTTGTCCACCGGGGTCTGGAGGATCACGTCTTCCAGCATCAGTTCCGTGGTCAGATAGTTGGTGAGACCGACGGAATTGTTGATGTCGAAGAAGGTGTGCAGACGCGGACGGCGGAGGTCGGCGTCGATCATCAGGGTGGTGTAACCGCCCTGGGCGCAGATGTAGGCGAGGTTCACCAGGGTGGTGGACTTGCCCTCGCCGGCACCGCCGGAGACCACGGTGATCGCATTATCCTCGGGGTTCTTGCGGTTGAACTCGATGTTCGTGCGAAGGATCCGGTAGGCCTCCGCATCGGGGCTCATGCCGCTCTGCTTGTAGAGCACGCCAACATCCTTGGGGATCACGGCGAGCACCGGCACTTGCAGGTAGCGCTCGACGTCCTCGAGGGTCTTCACGGAGGTATCGAGATACTCGAGGAAGAATGCGACGCCGACGCCGAAGATCAGTCCGACCACCGCGCCGAGGGCGAGGTTGAGCGTGACATTCGGGCTGACCGGAACCTGCGAGAGGGTCGGCTCCTCGTGAATGATGATGGGATCCTCGGAAACCTTGCCGGCCATCTCATCGGAAACCTGCTTGAGCTTGAGCTGCTCGAGAAGCTCCTGAGCGCTATCGAAGTCGGCCTGGGCGTCGTTGTAACCCTGGCTCTCCAGACCTTCCTTGATCGCCTCGTCCTTCTTCAGGTTCATCCGCTGCTCGAGCCGGGCGAGCTGTTCCTTGGAGAGTTCGAGCTTTGCCTTGAGAGTTTCCCGGAGGTTGGCGGCGGCTTCGACGAGGTCCGCTTCCATGCCTTCGAGCACCTTGGCCTGGGAGATCATGGAGGGGTGGCGGATTCCGAGGCCGGAGCTCTTCATGGCGTCGAAGTTCCGCTTCGCTTCCTGATACTGCGGCAGGAGGATTGGGATGATGTTGTCCGGTAGGCTGAGGCCGCTGGCGTAGGCCATGAGCTGCGAGCCGTCGTACTTGAGCAGGGTCTCGATCTGGCTCTCCAACTGGATCTTTTCTTGTTCCAAGGTGGCGTAGTTTCGCGCCGCATCCTCCGCATTGTCGTCCGCGGTGTAACCGCCGCCTCCGCTACGGATGCCGCCCGAGCCCGAATGAGCCTCGGGGATGATCTTGCCCTGACGGATGATCTGGGAGAGCAACTTTCGCTTATCTTCCACCAGATCTTCCTGCGCAACGACTGCGCGGCGGAGCTGATCCAGCGCTTGGTCGGCATACTCCGCCTGGATCTTCGTCCGGCGCTCGCGGTAGGCCTCGGAAACGGCCGTGGCGATAGCCTGCGCGTCCTTCGGATCGCTGTAGCGGACACGAATCTCGATCAGCGAGGTGCCGCGGATATTCTCGGCCTCCACAATATTACGAAGGGTCCGACGGACGGATTCCGGCTCCGAATTCCAGCGGTTCACGAGATCGAGGCGTGCGATCGCGGTGTCGAGAGTCTTCTGGGCGCGGATGACCTCGAACTCGGTCGGAAAGAAGGTCTGGCCGTTGTCGAGCGAAAGCCGGCTGGTGTCGCTCAAGCCGGGAAGGACTATGCCACTGCCGGTCTTGGGCCGAACTTGTACAACTGCCTTGCTCTCATACTTTTTCGGCATCACATAGGTGATGACGAGGGCCGTCATGAACACGAGGAGGAAGGTGAGCAAGATCACGCCGTAGCGGTTCTTGATGACCTGCCAGTAATCAATGGCGTGGAGATTGGCCTCCGACGGGTGGGACGATTGGTTCATTAGTCGCGATTGCTGGATGTCTTATTGTCACGGATCGCTCCTCATTCAAACGAAAACTCCCGCAATGGTGGACCACTGCGGGAGCTCGAAGGTTCGAAATGGAAGAGTGCTAAACTAGCTTGAAGAAGAAACGGTCTCGTTTCCAATCAGAACTCGGCGCGAACGCCGAGGTTGACGCGGTTCCGGTCGTAGCTGCGGTTGGGCAGGTCGGAGCTGGAATCGGTGTAGTTGTAGGACACGTTGCCGTAGAGGTACTCGGTGAACTTCATCGAGAGGCCGACATAGGCATTGATGATGTCCTCGGTGGCCGAAGCGGCGACCGGCACGCTGGTAACCGCGTTCCGACCGTCCTCGTAGTCGGTGGTGATGTAGTCCACACCACCGAAGAGCGAGAGCATCTGGGAGAGCTCGTATTCGCCCGTGACACCGATACGAAGGGTCTGGCGGGAGTCGAACTCGACCAGAGTGGCCGGGAAGACGGTGACGACCGTGTCGTAGTCTTCAACTCCGTAGCGCAGGAAGGAGCGCACCATGAACTGTTCGTTCACGCGGGTGTTGAAGGCGATTTCAGCGTAAGGATCGGTGGTTTCGTCGGCACCGACATCATCCACCTCGCGGAACTGGGCACCGATACGGGCGACCATGATCGTGTTCGGGGTGAAGCGGTGTTCCACGCCACCAAGAAGGTAGTGGTTGGTGGAGTCCGAAGCCAAGCCGTCGCCTTCCGTCTGCGAGTAGCGGTAGTCCGCGGTGAGCACGGTCTGCGGCGTGAGCTGGTAGCGGAACTGGTTGTAGACCGTCCACGTGAAGCGGTCGGAGTTCGGCACCGACGAGTCGTAGTTCAGACCCGACAGGTTGAAGCCGGTGTAAGTGCCGAGGCGCTCGGTCCAGCGGTAGCCGACGGAATTGTCGGTCTGCCAGTAGAGGTATTCACCCACCTGACGGGAGGTGGCGTAGCCGTAGGAATAGTCCGGCTCAAGCTCGTAGGAGACGAAGTTGCGGCTGGAGAAGCGGAGACGCTCGCTGAAGCGATGGGTCAGGTTCACCCCTGCACGTGCCTGGCCGTAGAGGTCTTCGGAGCCGAGGGCTGCAGGCTCGTCGAAGTAGTAGATCGCGCCGACGCGGGCATACACGTCCCAGGTTGTCTGCGGGGTGATCGAAACGAAGGAAAGGCCGACGAACGGATTGATGCTGACGGCGTCGTCATTAGCACCGATACCCACCGCGGTGGGGTTGACGTTGTCATCCCAAGTCAGATTGACGCCCGCGGTCCACTTGAGCGGGATGCTCTCCTGGGCTTCGTCCTGAATGTGGTAAAGGCTGGCTTGGGCGGCACCGATCGCGGAGGCCGCGGCGAGCGTGGAAAGGAAGCTGCGTTTCATGAGAAAGGTAAAGGCGTTTTAGGAACGGCAAGAGACAGCCTCCTGATTCAGTCGATGATCGGCGGCGGCACGTCGATGTCGGTGGCAACCGGCGGCACGATGACCGGCGGGATCGTCGGCGGCAGGCCGGGCGGCAGGAGCGGCGGGCCGCCGGGAGTCGGGCCGACCGGGCCTTGACCGGGGAAGTCGAGCGGGTTGAAAGCCGGCTTCACGGCGACATCGGGAGCGGTCTTGGCACCCTTGGCGCTGTAGCCGCCCTCACCCTTGCTCGGGTCGATGCGGCTCATCACGGCCTGCACATCGGCGAGGGCCTGCGGAGCCACGGCGACGGCGCACTGGGAAATCAGGCGCATCTTGTCGGGGGCCACGGTGGCGGCGGTTTCGACGATGGCGGCGACGGTCTTGGAGTCGGCCTTGGATGCTTCGATGGCCGACTTCACGACCTCGCAGGAGCAATCGGGATTGGCGGCGACTTCCTTCTCAACGATCTGAAGGACTTGCTGGGGCTGGGCTGCGACCGCGTGCTTCACGGAGACGGCGATCTTGAGGCAGTCGACCTCGGCCATGGCAGGCAGCATGCCCAGCGCGGTGGCCGCCAGCGCGATTCGGAAGGTGGTTTTCATGTGTGGGAATCAGATCGGGATATCGGGTCCTGGCATTGTGGAGCGGGTAGTGGGAATCGAACCCACATAGCTAGCTTGGAAGGCTAGAGCTTTACCACTAAGCTATACCCGCGAACTTGCGGCGAAGCTAACAGGCCGCCGGAAAGTGCCGCAAGCTCTTTTTTGCGTGATTTCCCGGTATTCCGAAGCTTCCTACGCGATCACGGAGGGCGGCAATTTGCATGGATTTCGATTGCCTTCCGGGAGGCGGGGAGATAGGCCGCAGGCACGCGCCAAACCGGCGGGTGTAGTTCAATGGTAGAACGGCAGCTTCCCAAGCTGCATACGAGGGTTCGATTCCCTTCACCCGCTCCACCTCCCCATCAACGGCTTACGTGTGGATTTCCGCTCTCGTGGAAACGCCAGGGAAGTTCTTTGGCCCGTGTGATGCCGATCCGCGGCCCCGCGGCGATCTCCCCTGCCCGCCCCCGGCTGATCCCCGTCTCCGTTCCTCCGTCGAGGAAGGCGGAGCCGTGGACCGAGCCATCGATCCCGAGCGCCGCGGTGAGTTTTCCGGGGCCGCTGCAAAGCGAGAACAAGGCCGGGCGGCCGCGTCGCGCCACCATCAGGTCGATCCCGGTCACCGGTTCCAAGGCCCGGAAAAGGACGAATCCACCCATCTCGGGGCCCTTGGCGAGGACATTGAAGAGCCAGTGCACGCCGTAATTCAGGTAAACGTACGCAGTCCCCGACGGGTGTTCCGCGACAAAGCGCCGCGCTCCGGGGCGGAAGAAGGTGTGGCAGGCTTCGTCGCCCTCGGCGGCGTAGGCTTCCGTCTCGACGATCCGGGCCGAGCAGCCCTGCCAGCGGAAGACCGCGCCGATCAGGTCCCGGGCGCACTCGACCGGATGCCGCTCGAAGAAGGCGGGCGTGATCTCCTCCATGGGCTCAAAGGCCGGTAGGCCGGTCGATGAAGGACCAAGGGATGCCGTGATCCGCCGAGAGGCGGGCGGCGAGCGCCTTCACGCCGAAGGTTTCGGTGGCGTAGTGTCCGGCATAAAGGAGGTTGATGCCGAGCTCCTCCGCCAGCGGATAGCTCCAGTGAGGGCCCTCCCCGGTGATGAAAGTGTCGATCGCGGAAGGCGCGCACGACGCAACTTCCGAACCCGCCCCGCCGGTCACAAGACCTATCTTCCGGATCATCTCCGGCCCGCCGGGACAGAGATGGACCGGACCACCGACCGCGGCGGAGAGGCGCTCGATGAGCTCCGAACGCGCGATCTCCACCTCCGCGGTCAGGCCCAGCCTGAGGCCCTTCCAATCGATGAAGGTGCCGTCCGGGGAAAAGCCCAAAGCCCGCAGAAGCTGGATGTTGTTGCCCCACTCGGGATGGACGTCGAGAGGCAGATGGGATGAATAGATCGCCAAACCGCCATCGATGGCCGTCTTGATCTTCTTATAGTAAGCGCGGATCAGCGGCTGGGTCCCCTGCCAGAACATGCCGTGATGGACCAACAGGAGATCCGCGCCTGCGGCCACCGCCGCCTCGACCACGGGGAGCGAAGCATCCAC
>CAMLOZ010000244.1 GCA_946481625.1 uncultured Haloferula sp.
AGACGAATCCCCACCTTGGCCATTGGCTCCGCATGCGGTGAAGCGAACCCCGAAAAGCCTCAGCCCTGCTTCACATCCGGCTCGAAGGCGAGGGGCGGCTTCTCGGAAGCGTCGACACTTTCGATACTGTTCCTCTCGTCCTGCACCGGCACGACCTTGATGTCCACCTGCACCGGCACGGCGCGGAGGCCTTCGATGATGGTGCGGAGTTGTTCGACGGTTTGGTCGGCGAGGGATTGGGGCGTGGCGTAGCGTTCGCCGGCCCGTGAGATACCGTCCTTGATCGCTTCGAGGCCGTCGTTGAATTGCGTGAGCTGCGCGACCACGCGTGCGACGGGATCGTTCTCGCCACCGGCACCCAGCAGCTTGCGCTTGCCGAACTCCTTCTTGATCTGCGCCCAGCGTGCGGCCTGCGTTTCATCGAGCAGGCTTTCCATTTCGTAGAACTTCAGCAGGTTCGCCTCGGCAGCGGTGGTGAGGTTCTGCGACTCGCTGCGGTAGTGATCGATCACGATCTGCCGCACTTCCTCCGGCGTCATGAGCGGCAGCACCTTTTCGGCGATGCGGTTCATGTTGCGGTAGGAGCCCTGCAGCTTGAAGGGCGGCTCGGTGCGGTAGGCGTCTTCCTGCGCGGCGCTTTTGATATACTGGAGGTTCACGCGCAGGATGGTGTCGCGCACCGCGAGCAGGTGCTTCGTCACCGCGAGCATCTCCTCGATCTCGGCGGGCGTGTAGTTGCCCTCGAAATCCGCGCCGTCGCGGCTGCCGGTTTCGGCGATGCGGATGAGCATGAGCACGTCCTTCTGCGAACGGCTGGCGAGGCGCGAGAGAGCGGCGTTCGAGGTGAGGGCGTTCTCGATGTAGCTGCCTTTGAAGGCCGCTTCATGCCCGCCGAGGATGTCGCCCAGATTGTAGGTGTCCGCGCGGTTCGCGAGCATGTCCGGGATCTGGAACTTGCCGCCGCTCTCGGTATAGGGGTTGCCCGCCATGACCACGGCGACCTTCCTGCCACGGAGATCGTAGGTCTTGGCCTGACCCTTCCACACGCCCTCGATCTTGCGCTGGGCATCGCAAAGGCTGATGAATTTCTGAAGAAACTCGGGATCGGTGTGCTGGATGTCGTCCAGGTACAGCATCACGTTGTTGCCCATCTCCAGCGCGAGGTTGGCGCGCTCCACTTCCATGCGGGCCGAGGCGTTCGGTGCCTCGGCGGGATCGAGCGAGAGCACGCGGTGGCCCAGGGCGGGCCCGTTGATCTTCACGAAAGTGAGGCCGAGCCGGTTGGCCACGTATTCCATGATGGTCGTCTTGCCGTAGCCGGGCGGCGAGATCAGGAGCAGCAGGCCCATCCGGTCGGTGCGCGTGTTCGCACCCGCGGTGCCGAGCTGCTTGGCGAGGTTGTTGCCGATCAGCGGGAGATAGACTTCGTCGATCAGGCGGTTGCGGACAAAGGCGCTCATCACCTTCGGCTTGAATTCGTCGAGGCGCATTTCGCCGCGCTTGATACCGGTCAGCTTGGTCTTGCGCTCGGCCAGCGCGCGGAAGGCGGCGGCATCCGTGCGCTCGTGGCGCTCCAGGCGGTCGAGGAATTCGCTGTAGTGAATCTCCAATGCGGCGTTCCCGATGCGCGGATGACTCGAGCGCAACCCATCCACCGTGAGGACGAGCGGCACGGATTTCACCGCGCGATGCTCGTAGCCGCCGCGGGCGACATGAACGGCGGTCTCATCGATCACCGCGTCCGACAAATCGTCGGGAGTTCCCTGCAAGCTCTCCGGATGCGAGGCCGCGAAGCCTGCGAGCCAATCGCGCGCGATCTCATACCTCAAGGAGGGAGGACACTCCTGTCCCCCGAGCGAGTCCTTGAAGATGGCTTCCGCCCGCTTCGCCACCAGACCTTGATGGAACGACTTGGCCAGCTCAGCCGCCGCAGCGGAAACAGTGAAAGCCCCTCCCGCCGCCAGTTCTTCTTCGAGGTAAGCCGCTACCTTTGCCGGCTCGACCTCCGTGAAAAATCCGTAGTCGTCGCGCCATTTCGCAAATCCCCCGGCGAGCCGCGCCTTCCAACGCTCTGTCTCGTCCCCTCCCGAGAACAAATTACGGCGCTTGCCGTAGGATGCGAATTGTCCCGCCAGGCGCTCCTTCGCGGGATCTTCCCAGGACTCCCAGAAAAGCAATGCCGCGGCGCGCTCGCGCGGACCGAAGCGGAGCAAACCGGCCTCCGCGTGGATCGGCAGCAGCTTCGCGAGGATCTTCGCGGCATCCTCGTCGTGGATGCCCTTGGTGTAGCCCTCCGCGTAACGCGGCTGCATGAAGGACTGCACTGCGGCGAGCAGGTCGCCGTCAGGTTTGCCTTCGAGCAGGAAACGCCAGGCCAGATACTCCGCCCTTGCGACGCGCGGGCTCTCGCTGGGAACCTCCAGATCCCAGGCCTCGCGCGCGGCGAGGAACTCCGGATCGTTGATCGGCTCGTAGAACTTCGTGCCGGTGAGATGGAAAGCCATCGCGCCGTCATGCGGCACGATGGTCATCTCCAGCGGCTGGGTGTTGACGTTGAAGGCGTTCTTCCCGAAGCGGATGACGTTCTCGCCCTCCACGTAGAGATCCTTCTTGTCCTTGAGTTGCCGCACGCCGTCCTCGCGCAGCGTCTTGAGGCGGGTCTGGAGATCGTCCGCCTTGACCGAGTCGCCGAGCTCCTGGAGCTGGCCGATCAGGTCGCGGACCTTCTCGATCATCGGATCGGTCGCGAAGTAGGAATGGATCTCCTCGACCTCGCCGAAGGAAGAGACGCGGTTGCGGATGCCGGCGAGGATGCGCTCCGCAGACTTGAAGAGCGCCCCGGCCCGCTTGCCGCGGGCTTCCACGAGCTGCGTGCGGCGGCCTTCGAAGGCATCGTAGATCTCCTCGCGTCGCGTCGCGAGCTGTTCGACATATTCGTCGAACTCGGCGAAGCGTCCCTCGAGCTCCTCGACCTGCACCATCATGCGGGTGAGCGATTCGTCGCACTTCTCCGGCGCGTCGCAGAGATCGAGATAGTTCGCCAGCGCCTGCGAGAGCAGCTTCATCTGCGCCGCGAACTGAGCTTCGCCTTCACCGCGGGCCAGCTCCCGGCGCTTGTTGCGTAGCGATCCGCGCGTGCCGTTCAACCGGGCATACAGCGCGGAAATGCGCTCGATGATCGCGGTGGTCTGCGTTGCATCCGCGATCTTCAGGCCGCCCACGATCTCGATGAGCATTTCAAGTTCCGCCGCCGCCTGGTCGAGCGCGGTTGCAACCTCGTCCGCTTCCGTGACCTTGGCGATCTTCGCCAGCGCGGCCTCTTGGGTGTCGATCGCCGCCGCGTAGGATTTGAGCGATTCCTCGCCTAATAGGAATTCGACCGTGCGTGCCGAAACCGCATCGGTGGTCTCCACGACCTCCTTTTCGAACGCGGCAATCGCTTCCGTGTCGGTGTAACGGACGTCGCGCAGCGAAATGATCTCGCCGCGCAACTTCCGCAGCCCGGCAAGCTGGTGGACAAACCCTTGAAGGGCGTCCGGCGGCGAGTTGCGTGCCTCGCGCACCAGCTTCTCCATGGCGGCGCGAACGACCGAGGTCCGCTCGTTGGCAACGGCACGGAGCTTCTGGACCTTCTCGAACTCCCCGATCGCCGCCTCGCCCGCCTTCTTGATTTCGCGGAGCGGAGCGGCGAGCAACTGGCACTCGGCGCGGTCGAGCCAGAAGTAAGCGTCCAGCAGGTCGCCCGAGCGCTTGACGATATCGAGATAGAGTCCGGCAAACGAGTCGTCCTTCTGAAGCAGCGTGAGCAGTTCGCGCGCTTCCGCCATCCCGCGCACCAGTTCGGGATTCCCCACCTTGTAGAGGAAGGATTCCTTGTCCGCCGCCGCGGCGGCGCTGGTCTCGTCGTCCAAGTACGGCGTTTGCCATACTTGCAAGGCATGATGCTTCTGCGCCTGCCCGTCGGCACGGAAGAGGACGAGTTGCCCGTTGCCGAAGAGCGAGTAGCCCGAACAGACGATCGGTGTTTCTACCGCTTGCTTGATCCGGTTGTAGGAGAGCAACACGTAGTCGCCCGCAGCGCGGTTGTAGAAGGAATACAGGATGTCCTCGCCATTCGCGCTGGCCACCTTGCGCTCGAAGCGCATGTCCAGCAGGCCGTGGTCGAAGGTCTTCACCTCGCCGCTCTGGAGCAAGTAACCGTTCGCGAAGATGATCCCGTGGTCGTCCGGCAGCAGCACGCAGGAATCCCCTATGGTGTCGATGCGGTGCACCGTCTTCGTCTTGTCGTTGTAGACAAGATGCCGGTGCAGCGATTCGCGGTAAGGTAGGATCTTGAGCAGGATCAGCGAGCCGACGGTCGCATAAAAAATCTCCGCATCGTCGAGCGTCTGGTCGCTTTCGGTCACCGGCTCCGAGTAGATGCCCTGGCCGCTCGCGGTGTTGTCCTCGATCTTCACCGTCAGGTCGCCGCCGACCGTCTCGACGAAGACGCGGTCCTCGATCGAGATGTGCGGGTGCTCGCCGGAACGGTGCATGCCGCGGTGCGCGCGCTTCCATTCGAACTCCTGCTGGGCCGGAAAGACACACTCGTGGTCGAAACGGTTGCCCACATATCCGAGCGTCCCGTTGCTGGCGAAGCGCCACTTGAAGGCCTTGATATCGTCCACCGTCTTCCCGGCGCGCATCACCAGGTACAGGTGAGGCCCGATGACCATGAACTTCAGGAAGACGGCCTCGCGGTAGTATTTGAAAAGGTAAGCGAAGTCCTCGGTGAACTTCGGATCCCCCAGCACCTCCTCGACCGCCAGTTGCGTGAAGGAACGGGTCTCCGGATTGAAATCATACGCGGCGAACACGTCCTTCGTGTCCGTCGTCTGCTTCAGGCCGAACTGGATGTTGTAGCCGAAGAGAAAGCGGCGTTTCCCGATCGCCACCAGGTCGCGGGCGATGCAGTTGTGCTCGGTCGAAACCCGCTCGGTGCCGAGAAGGGCCGTCTCGACACCGCCGAAAACCTGCAAGCGCTCGGCATTCAGCGCATCGAGACCCGTCCGCAGCGTCGCGGCATGCTTGTCCAGCCGCGCGCGGATGACCTCATACGCGCCACCTTCCAGTTGGTCTGGCTTTGGGGGTTCTTCAGGCATCGGGGAGAAGAAGGAAAAACTCAGGTTACGGCGGGAAAACGAATTCGTCTGCCCACCGCATGATCCTTCCGGTTATTTCAACACCTTGGCCGCCTTCTCATCCGCCAGCCCGAAGCGATCCGCGGTTCCCAAGAATGAAAGCAGCTTCCTGCGATCCTCGCCGGTGGCATCCACCAGCAGCTTGCCGAGGATGGCTCCCACGCTGAGGTTCTTCACATCGTCCGTGGTGACGCCGAATTGCCCGGCCCACTCGCGGAGTTGCACTTTGAAATACTCCGGGTCGCCGTTGAAGAACGTCTCCTTCATGTCGCCCAGCACCGCGCTGTGCTCCACCATTCGGTCCACCGACTTCCCGCGGGAAATGGCTCCCGCGATCTGGTCGAAGAACTTCCCTTCGCCGCCGATGATCTCGATCTTCGCGGACTTCATCGCTTCGCCCATCACCTTGGCCTGCGCCTCCGCGATGTCCTTCTGGATGTGGATGCCGGCGAGATCCACCGCCTTCTCCTTCTCCAGGCGCAGCTTGAATTCCTCGTGCGACTGGCCCGCGGCTTCGAGCAGCTTCATCGCCTCGGCCTTCTTGTTGATGCCCTCGGCTTCGGCTTCGAATTTCAAGCGGTTCACTTCCGCATCGGCCGTGCCCTGCTTCTGCGTGGCGTCGGCCTTCGCGAGCATCACTTCGACCTCGCCGAGCCCGGTGGCGGCGGCTTCCTTCGCGGTGGCTTCCGCCAGCATCTTCTTGGCGAGCGACTGCTTCTCGCTGGCAGCCTGTTCGGCTTCCGCGGAGATCACGACTTCCTCGGCCTTCAGTTCGGCGGATTTCTTCGAAGCCTCCGCGGCCTTGACCCGCT
>CAMLOZ010000245.1 GCA_946481625.1 uncultured Haloferula sp.
GCAACGCGCGCGACTGCTTCCTCATCGAGCTCGCCAAGTGGGGACTCGGGAAGAAGGACCTCGTCCCGAATCTCAATTGGTTCAGCAAGGTCGTGGCGGATGAGGAAGGGAAACTCTCCTTCGTGCCCGGCCACTCGAAGGCGGGCGACATGATCGAACTGCGCTTCGAAATCGACACCCTCGTCGTGCTGAACACCTGCCAGCATCCCTTCGATCCCGATCCCGAGTACCGGCCCCGCCCGGTGAAGTTGGAGGTCGTCACCGGCGTTGAGCCCTTCGAGGACGACCCCTCATTCACCGTGCGCCCGGAAAACCGCCGCGCCTGGGAGAACAACCAAACCTATCACGCGCTCCGCCTGCCATGACCGAAAGCACCTATGACCCGGCGGATGCCGCCTATCGCCACGTGATTCCCGCGGGCGACTGGTGGGTTCACGAGATCAAGCGCGGCCAGACCCTCCGCATCCTCGATCTCGAAGGCAACCAGGCCGCGGACACGCTTTTCTACAACGCCGCCGATCCCACCGACCGCTACTCGGCCGATGGCACGATCCAGGCCCAACAGGCCCTCTACCTGACCACCGGCACCAAGCTGATGAGCACGGAGGGCAATGTCCTCTTGGAAATCACCGCCGATACCTGTGGACGTCATGACACCCTCGGCGGCGCCTGCTCGCGCGAGAGCAACACCATGCGCTATGCCCACGACAAGGAGTGCATGCACGCCTGCCGCGACTCCTTCATCCGCGGCGCTCAGGAGTGGAAGGTGGAACTGACCAAGCGCGACATCACCTGCAACATCAACTTCTTCATGAACGTCCCCGTCAGCCCGGACGGCGCCCTCACCTTTGCCGACGGCATCTCGGCCCCCGGCCGCTACGTCGAGCTCCGCGCCGGGATGGACGTCATCTGCCTGATCTCGAACTGCCCCCAACTCAATAACCCCTGCAACGGCTGGAACCCCACGCCCGTCGAAGTCCTGATCTGGGACTGAGCTTCCCGGCAAATCATGAAGCGCGGTGGTCAATGCTTGCCCCTGGGAGCGCGGAGCCTCCGGCCCACAGAGCGGTCCCCCTCGCGGCTCACCGCCTTTCAAATTTCGCGCTCTTTCCCGTCCTTTCGCGGTTAATCCCTGTTTCCTCTCTCAAGGTGGCATCGACCCACCCTTCCGTCCGATGAACGGCCCCATCCTCATAGCAAATCGCGGCGAGATCGCGGCTCGCGCGATCCGCACCATCCATGCCCTAGGCTTGAAGGCGGTGACGGTATATTCGGATCCCGACTCCGGCTCCCCCCATGTCGATCTCGCGGATGAATCCCATCGTCTCGGCCCCGGCCCGGTAGCCGAGAGCTACCTCCTCAAAGACGAACTCATCCGCATCGCTCAACAAACCAACGCCGCCGCCGTCTTCCCCGGCTACGGTCTCCTCAGCGAGAACACCGACTTCGCCCGCATGTGCGAAGACGCCGGGGTCAAATGGCTCGGTCCCACCCCGGAACAAATCATCGCCTTCGGTCTGAAGCACGAAGCCCGCCGCTTGGCAGGGGACGCGGGCGTCCCGCTGGTCCCCGGCACCGATCTGTTAGGAGACGCTGCCGCCGCCCTGACCGCCGCCGAAACCATCGGCTACCCCGTCATGCTCAAAAGCACCGCAGGTGGTGGCGGCATCGGCATGAAGGTCTGCCGGGATGCCGCCGAACTCGCGAAGGAGTTCGAAAGCGTCGTGCGCGTGAGCGAGCGCAGCTTCGGCTCGGGCGGCGTCTTCATCGAACGCTTCATCCAGCGCGGCCGCCATGTCGAGGTTCAGATCTTCGGCGATGGCAAGGGCCGCGTCCTCGCGCTCGGCGAACGCGATTGCTCCGTCCAGCGCCGCAACCAGAAGGTCTTCGAGGAAACACCCGCACCTCACCTCTCCGAAGAGGTCCGCCATGCCCTCCACGCCGCAGCCGTGAAACTTGGCGAAAGCGTCGCCTATCGCTCCGCGGGCACCGTCGAGTTCATCTACGATGCCGATCGTGGCGACTTCTTCTTCCTTGAGGTCAATACCCGTCTGCAAGTCGAGCACGGCGTGACCGAACTCGTCACCGGTATCGACCTCGTGGAGTGGATGATCCGTCTCGCCCTCGACGAATCCTGGCAAATGCCCGCCGCGGCCCCCTCGCCGACAGGCCACGCCATCCAGGCCCGCGTCTATGCGGAAGACCCCAATCACAACTTCCGCCCGAGCTCCGGACTCCTGACCGAAGCGAGCTTCCCCGCCTGGACCCGCTGCGATGGCTGGATCGCCGCGGGCACCGAAGTCAGCCCCTTCTACGATCCGCTCCTCTCCAAGGTCATGGTCCACTCGGCCAACCGCGAGGAAGCCGTGGCGGCGCTGTCCCGCGCACTCGACGAAACCCGGATCTCCGGCATCGAGACCAACTTGCGCTACCTCCGGCAGGTGGCCGCGTGGTCGCCCTTCGTGACGGGCGGCGTCGCCATGCGCGACATGGCGGGCTTCGACTACAGGCCGGCCACCATCGATGTGCTGTCCGCCGGTACGATGACGACCATCCAGGACTGGCCGGGCCGCACCGGACTGTGGGAGGTAGGCGTTCCTCCCTGCGGTCCCTTCGATTCGCTCTCCTTCCGCCTCGCGAACCGGATGCTCGGCAATCCCGAGGGCACGCCCGCGCTCGAGATCACGCTGGGCGGCCCATCCCTCCGCTTCAATACCGCCACCACCGTCGCCGTCGCCGGGGCAAGCGTGCTGGTCATGAGGAATGGCGAGCCCGTCAATACCTCCTCCCCGATCGTTCTAACAGCAGGCGATACCCTCAGGATCGGCCGCATCGAAGGCCCCGGCATGCGCTGCTACCTCGCGGTCGCAGGCGGCATTGAATCCCCGGACTACCTCGGCAGCGCCTCCACCTTCACCCTCGGCAAGTTCGGCGGTCCCTTCGGCCGCGCCCTCCTTCCCGGCGATGTCCTGGGCATAAGGAGAGCGGACACTCCTGTCCCCGGGATAAGGAGCAGCGACACTCCCGTCGCTGAACATTCTTCCCCCGCGATCCCCATCACCCGCGAATGGAACATCGCCGTCCTCTACGGACCTCACGGTGCCCCCGACTTCTTCCTCGACGAAGACATCGATACCTTCTTCGCCACCGCGTGGGAGGTCCATTACAACTCCGCCCGCACCGGTGTCCGCCTGATCGGCCCGAAACCGAAGTGGGCGCGCGCCGACGGCGGCGAGGCCGGACTTCACCCCTCGAACCTCCACGACAACGCCTACGCCATCGGTGCGGTGGATTTCACCGGCGACATGCCGGTCATCCTCGGTCCCGATGGACCCAGCCTCGGCGGCTTCGTCTGCCCCGTGGTCGTCGTCGATGCCGAGCTGTGGAAGCTCGGTCAGCTTCATCCCGGCGATAAAATCCGCTTCGTGCCCGTGGATGAAGCATGGGCCACCGCCCGCATCCGCGAGGTGGAGGCATTCCTCTCCGGCTCCGGCGACCAACTTGCCGATCCTCAACCCTTGCCTCTCGGCTCCTGCCTCATCGACTCCTTCGGCGAAGGCGACGAGGCCGTTGTGGTCCGCAGGGCGGGGGACCGCTACTTCCTGATCGAGTTCGGCCCGCACCATCTCGACCTCAAGCTCCGCTTCAAGGTCCACGTCGTTCACGAATGGCTGAAGGAGCAGGAGATCCCGGGCATCATCGACCTGACACCCGGGATCCGCTCCCTGCAGGTTCATTTCGACCCGGCGCTCGTCTCGCGCGACGATCTCTGGCGGATCATCCGCAATGGCATCCTCTCGCTCCCGCCGCTCGAGCAGATCGAGGTGCCCGCGCGCGTGGTCCATCTCCCTCTTAGTTGGGATGACCCCAGCACGCGGGAGGCGATTCGCAAGTACATGCAGAGCGTGCGCCCGGACGCCCCTTGGTGCCCGAGCAATCTCGAATTCATCCGCCGCATCAACGGCCTCGATTCCATCGACGAGGTGTACCGGATTTTCTTCGATGCCTCTTACCTCGTGATGGGGCTCGGAGACGTCTATCTCGGCGCGCCGGTGGCCACGCCGCTCGACCCGCGCCACCGCCTCGTGACGACGAAGTACAATCCGGCGCGCACCTGGACCCCGGAGAACGCGGTGGGCATCGGCGGTGCCTACCTCTGCATCTATGGCATGGAAGGTCCCGGCGGCTACCAGTTCACCGGCAGGACCATCCCGGTCTGGAACCGCTGGCGGACCACCGCCGACTTTACGATGCCCTGGCTGCTCCGCTTCTTCGACCAGCTCCGTTTCTATCCGGTAAGCGCGGAGGAACTCCTGCGCCTGCGCGAGGAAGTCCCGCGCGGTCGCCACAGGCTGGAAATCGAGGAGACGGTCTTCCGCTTGGCCGACTACGAGGCGTTCCTCGAGGCCCATGCGGGCGGGATTGCGGAATTCCAGGCCACCCAGCGCGCCGCCTTCGCCGCCGAGCGTCAGCGTTGGGAGGAAGCGGGGCTCTCCATGGATGCTCCCGCGGAGGAAACCGTCGTGGAATCCGAAATCACCATCCCCGATGGCTGCATCACCCTCGACAGCCCGGTGACCGGCAGCGTGTGGAAGATCGGTGTTCAGGCAGGGGATCTGCTGTCCCCATCCGCCACCGCCATGATTCTGGAAGCCATGAAGATGGAGGTGCCGCTCGATGCGGACGAAGCCATGCACGTCGTCGAGGTCCTGGTGGCCGAGGGCACCAGTGTCCGCGCGGGACAAGCCTTGCTCGTGGTGCGGCCCGGCAATTGAAACCCACATCCCCGAATGAGAATCGAAGAGATCAAGGCGAGGTTCCGGTCGGGTCTGACGCCATCCCGGTTGATGGCCGAGATCCACGATAAGATCGGGGCATGGAACGATCCGGCGCTCTTCATCCATCTGCCATCCCGGGAGGAACTCCTCGCTCTCGCCGCCGAGGTCGAGAAGCTGCCCGGGGACCTTCCCCTCTGGGGCATCCCCTTCGTGGTGAAGGACAATATCGATGTCGCGGGATGGCCCACCACCGCCGCCTGTCCGGCCTTCTCCTACCTCCCGCGTGAGGACGCGGAGGTCGTGCGCCTCCTGCGTGCGGCTGGTGCCATCCCCATCGGCAAGGCGAACATGGACCAGTTCGCCACCGGTCTCGTCGGCACCCGCTCGCCCTACGGGGCCGCGCGGAATGCCATCGATCCCGAGTTCCTGCCCGGCGGTTCGAGCTCCGGCAGCGCCTCGGCTGTCGCTGCCGGCCTCTGCTGCTTTTCCCTCGGCACCGATACCGCCGGCTCGGGCCGGGTGCCTGCGGCCTTCCAAGGCTTGATCGGCTGGAAGCCGACGAAGGGCCTGCTAAGTACGCGGGGTGTTGTGCCCGCCTGCCGCTCCTTGGATTGCGTCTCGGTCTTCGCCAACTGCGCCGCCGATGCCAGCCTCGTCGCAGGGGTCGCCGGGGTCTTTGACGAAGCCGATCCCTATTCCCGCGAGGTCGTCCCGTCCGGGGCCATCGGTGCGAAGTTCCGCTTCGGCGTGCCCGGGACCCTCGACTTCTCCGGCGATCCCGACACGGAAGCTCTGTTCGCGAAAGCCCTCGGCCGCATGAAGGAGATCGGCGGCGAACCGGTGGAGATCGATCTCACCCCCTTCACCGAAGCCGCCAAGCTCCTCTATGAAGGCCCGTGGGTCGCCGAACGCTGGGCCGCGGTCGGCGGCTTCGTCGAAGAGAATCCCGGCCAAGTCTTCCCCGTCACCCGCAAGATCCTCGAAGCCTCGAAGTCCTGGGACGCCGCTGCCGCCTTCCATGCCCAGTACCGTCTCGCGGAATTGGCGAGGGCCGCCGCGAAAGCATGGACGCACATCGATGTTCTTCTGCTCCCCACCACCCCGTGCCTCTACACCGTGGCAGAGGTGCTGGATGAGCCTTACCAGACAAATGCCACCCTCGGCCGCTACACGAATTTCATGAACCTGCTGGACCTGAGCGC
>CAMLOZ010000246.1 GCA_946481625.1 uncultured Haloferula sp.
GCAACCAAGTTCGGATCTGCGTCGGTGTAGCTCGTGCTGCTCGTTGTGGTAAGCGGGGTCGCCGACTCGTCGCGATAGACGCGATAAGACGTGGCACCGCTCGAAGCCGTCCACGAAATGCGGATCGATTTTCCGGTCGAAGCGACAGCTGTCACATCTGTCGGTGGCAAGGGAGCCGCAGCAAAAGCAAGAGGCGATGAAAACGCCAAAAAGAGGAAAGCGAGAAAACGCATGGATTTCGGGGCGGGTGATGGATCGTGGGGGAACGCAACGAGGAACCTGCGGCCGGAAAGCGCTGCCATCAAGTCCCGTGTCGTTCCGATGATGTGTGCCCAAGGAAAACCACCGAAGGGCGGATTTGTGTCTCTCTTTTCTTCTCGGAGGCGATTGAAATGGGAATCCGGCCGTGATTTCGCGGAAGGATCTGCCAGCTTGGGAGCATGAAGGAGACCCGCAGGGAGCGCGATTCGATGGGCGAGATGGAAGTTCCGGCGGGCGCCCTTTACGGGGCCTCGACGGCCCGAGCGGTGGAGAATTTTCCGATCTCCGGGACGCCCCTGCCGCCGCGGTTCATCCACGCCTACGGGATCATCAAGGCGGAGGCGGCGCGGACGAACGGAGAACTCGGGCTGCTGGACGGGGAAATCGCGGCAGCGATCGCCGCGGCGGCGGAAGAGATCGCGGCGGGAAGGCACGACGGACATTTCCCGATCGATATCTATCAGACGGGTTCCGGAACCTCGACGAACATGAACGTGAACGAGGTGATCGCCCACCTCTGTGCCCGCGGCGGGCTGACGGTGCACCCGAACGACCAGGTGAATCTGGGACAATCCTCCAACGACACCTTCCCGACGGCGATGCATCTGGCCACCGCGCTGGCACTGAAAGACGATCTGGCTCCGGCGCTGGATGCGCTGGCGGCGACGCTCGAGGCGAAGGCGGGAGAATTCCACGGGGTCCTGAAGATCGGACGCACGCACCTGATGGACGCCACGCCGGTACGCCTGGGCCAGGAATTCGGCGGCTGGGCCAAACAGGCCTGGCTGGCATCTTCCCGCGCCCACAAGGCGCTGAAGGCGCTGCACGACCTGCCGCTGGGCGGGACGGCGGTGGGAACGGGACTGAATGCCCACCCGGAATTCGCGGCGCGTACGATCCGGCGGCTGGCGGAACGGACCGGACTGGAACTGCGGGAGGCGGAAAACCATTTCGAGGCGCAATCGGCGAAGGACGCCTGCGTGGAGGTCCACGGACAGCTCGCGACGATCGCCATCTCGCTGCACAAGATTGCGTGCGATCTGAGGTTGCTGGGATCAGGGCCCCGCTGCGGGATCAGCGAGATCCGGCTGCCAGCCACGCAGCCGGGGTCGTCCATCATGCCCGGAAAGGTCAACCCGGTGATCGCGGAGTCGGTGACGATGGTCGCAGCCCGGGTCGCGGGAAACCAGACAACCGTCGCGTGGTGCGGAGCGGGCGGATTCCTCGAGTTGAACGTCTCGATGCCCTTGCTAGCGGCCTGTTTGCTGGAATCGGCGGGGCTGCTGGCGAATGCGGCCACGGTGCTCCGGACAAAGTGTGTCGAGGGGATCGTCGCGAACGAGGAACGCTGCCGCGAATTGATCGAGTATTCACTCTCGATGGTGACCTCGCTGGTTCCGAAGATCGGCTACGACAAGGCGGCGGCGATCGCGAAGGAGTCCGTGGCGACGGGACGCACGGTGCGGGAGTTGTGCCTGGAAAGATTGGAAGAACTGGGAATCAGCGCACGGGAACTGGAGGAGGCACTGGACCCGGGGCAGATGGCTGGCGGCTAGCTAGCGGCCGAATTTCCGCATCAGGCGCTTCTGGATCGGCGTCAAAGTGAAGGGCAGCCAGCGGGCAAGGGAGCAAAGAAGCTTGGCATTTGCCGGGAAGATGATGCGCGGTTTTCCGGAAGCGACGCCGTCGAGGTACTGCCGGGCTGCGGTTTCCGGACTCATCATGGGTGCCGGCAGGTCTTGGACCACGTCGGAAACGTTCGCACCCAGCACCCGGTCCTGGGTGAAGATGTTGGAATTCACATAGCCGGGGCAGACAACGGTCACTTTGATTCCATAGGCCTTGGCTTCAGCCGCGAGGGAGCTGCTCATGCCGATGACAGATTTCTTCGCGGTGGTGTAGGCGGAGGCGGTGGCGTAGCCGGTGATGCCGGCGACCGAGCCGGTGCTAACGATATGTCCGTGGCCTTGTTTGACCATCAGCGGATAGACCAGCATCACGCCGTTGAGAACCCCCATCAGGTTGATATCGAGGAGCCATTTCCAGCGCTCGAAGGGAACCTTGTGAGCCTCGCCGAGGAGGGTCACGCCCGCGTTGTTGAAGAGGAAATCGAGGGGACCGGCGGCGCCGCACTCCTCCACCCAGCGGGCGTAGTCGGCCCGGTCGGTGACATCCAGCTTGCGGGCGACGACCTTGCCCGGGCCGGAGACCGCAGCAACGAGCTGGTCGAGTCCGGCGGCATCCATGTCCGCGGCATGGACGGTGGCACCGCAGGCACCGAGGCGGAGCGCGAGGGCTCGCCCGATGCCGGAGGCGGCGCCGGTGAGAAGGACATTACGATCGGCGAAAGCCCTGCGGGTGGATTCGGAGATGCTCATGCCGAGAGTTCGCGGAAGCGTTTCACCATGCGGGCATGGATGGTGCGGAGCAGCCAGGGGAAGCGAGGGCCGACCCAGGAGAGCAAGCGCGCGTAGCCCGGGAAGACGATCTCTTTCTTCCCCGCGGCGATCCCCTTGAGGATGGCGGTGGCCGCAGCGGCCGACTCGATCATGCCGAAGCCCATTTCCTCGATCTGTTTGAGGGTGTTGTCGTAGTTCGAGCGGCGGTAGATCGCGGCTTGGTAGATGCCGGTGCGGACATAGCCGGGGCTGACGAGATGGACGGAAACGCCATGCTGCGGAGCTTCGTAGCGGAGCGTCCGGTAGAGCCCCAGCAGACCCGCCTTCATCGTGGCATAGGGCACGGAGGTAGGGTACCCGGCGTAACCGGCGAGCGAAGAGACGAGAACGAGGCGACCGCGCCCCGCGGCAACCATGGTGGTGTAAACGGCCTGGACCCACTGGCAGTAGCTCAGAAGATCGGTGCGGTAGATCAGATCCCAGTCCTCCGGCTGGACATCCTTCACCTCGCCGAAGATGGAGACGGCGGCAGCGAGATAGATCTCGTCCAAGCGGACCTCGCGGAGGAAGTCGCCGAGGAAAGCCGAGCAGCGGTCGATATCGGCGAGGTCCAGCACGAGCACTTCGGCGGTGCCGCCCTTCGCCCGGATCTCCCCCGCCAGGGCTTCGAGCTTGTCACCGCTGCGGGCGACGAGCCAGAGGCGTGTGCCGGGAGCGGCCAGTTGCCGGGCGAGCTCCAAGCCGATGCCCGAACTCGCGCCGGTGACGAGGATCTCCTTCGCCGCGGAGCCGTTCATCAGAAGCGGTAGTTGGCGGAGAGGCTCACGGAGTGGTGGCGGGACTCGTATTTGCCATTCGCGCTCTGGCCGGCGGGAGTCGGCAGCGCACCGCGGACATCGCGGTTCGAGTAGCCGAACTGATAGGCCAGGAACCAGCCCCAGTCCTCGCACTTGCGGCCGAAGCCGGCATTGAACCAGTGGCGGTCGGCATCGGCCACGGAGGGGTTGAAGAAGGTGTCGGGCTGGGCGTTGCTGTTATAGTCGTAGCCGACGGCGAAGGCGTAGCCGTTGTCCATGGTGTAGCTCACGCCGGCCTCATAGATGAACATGGACTTCCAGTGGAAGGGCACGCCGGTGGCACCGCCGGGGAGCGCCGGCGAGCGCAGGTAGAGGGAATTGAGCGAGTCCCAGTCGAGCCATTCGATATTGGCCTCCACGTTCCAGCCCGGAGCGGGGCGGAAGGAGTAGCCGCCCGCGATGCGGAGCGGGGTGACCAGATCGATATCAGCCGGGCCCGCGCCGAGGATGTTCGAGTAAACCTTGCCGCTGAGGTCCATGGACGTGTCCGAGGCGACATTCAGGCCGAAGGCGTGCTGCTCGTGCGGCTGCCAGCGCAGCGAAAGCGCGCCGGAGAACGAGGTGCCGTCGCCCTCGAAGCGGAGGAAGTCGAGCGGAGCGATGCCGAGACCCTGCTCCAGAGTGAGGTCGGCATAGTTGCCGGAGCCGGAGAGGCCGATCGAGATCGTGTCCGTGAGGTCGTAGGCCAGCGCCACCGTGGCGGAGATGTAGGCAAGGCGTGCCTCCGTCACCACGGTGCGGAAGGGCGAACCCTGGCCCCATTCGGTACCGAGGCCCCAGGGGCTATTGACGCCGAAGCCCCAGGCGAGGTCATCGTGGATCGGCTGGCCGTAGAAAATGCTCGGAACGTATTGCCACTCGGATTTCGCCTCGAAGTCGCCGCCGCCATTGTTGAAGGAGTGGCCGAGATTGATGGCGTAAACCCCGACCTGGGCTTCCGGCTGTTCCAACTGGGTGAGGCCCGCGGCATTGTAGTGCACCGCCGCAGCGCTGTCCGCCGTGGCAACCCAGGCATTGCCCTTCGCAGTGGCGAAGGCGTCCTGGTTCGGAAGGTAGAAGCCGGCGGCTCCCGCGGAAGCGGGGACAAGAACGGCGGCCAATGCGGGAAGGGTGCGGGCTATCATCAGGGTATGCTTATTACTAGCGGATGCTGATAATTGACTCGCTCGAATTTGTCAGCCTAAAAAGGCGGTTTCGCCGGGCCGGCACGCGGATTCGCTATCCGGCGATGCCCCCGTTGCGCAGGGCGTCCTGCCTCCGCTGGAAGTCGGTGGGGCTGACTTCGTAAAAGGCTTGGAACTCGCGGCTGAAATCCTTGGTGGACGGGAACCCGAGTTCGGCGGCGGCTTCCTTGATCGGAAGGCCCTCCATCAGGAGTTGGCGTGCTTGGACCATGCGTTCGCGGCGCAACCAATCCTTGGGGCTGATACCGAGGGAGTCGTTGAAGGTTCGGTGGAACTGGCGGTCGGAAAGGTTGAAGAGACCGCAAAGGCGGCTGACCTTGAAGCCGGTTTCCCTGGCGAGAGGTCCCAGCGGAAGGGGCTCGGGTTCACGCGGGCGGATGGCCACCACCCGGCCGTTGCGATAGGCGATCTGGAGTTCTGGACGCTTCATTTCGGATTCTATATTGCACCGGAGGCTGTCGAGGGCCCGCCGCCGAAGATCGGCAAACTACGTGAAATTACTCACGTTAGAGAAGTCCCAATGCAGAAGAAATGAGGAGATCGTCATCGAAGAGCCAGCGGGCGACATCCGAGCCTTGTGACATTTCCGCCGCCGCGCCGCCTTCACGCACCTGGATCGAGAGGTTGTCCGAGCGGAGACGGGTGACGGAGGCACCGAGATCGTAGATTCCCATGAGGGCGGCCAAGACCGGAACGGCTTCCTCCCCCCCTTTGCCACCCACGCCGAGCATTCCCGCGAGCAGGCGCGGGAAGGGATCGGAGGTTGACCCGAGCATGAAGTTTCCGCCTTCTCCGGTGGTTTCCAAGGATTCGCCGGCCGGAAGCGACTTCACGAAAGCGGCCACGCGGTCGGCGAGAGATGAACCGGAGAATCCCGCCTTGAGCGACTCCTCCAGCATGCCGGCAAGCTTCTTCTCGACCTCGTAAACCTTCCGCCAAGAGTCGATGCCTGCATCCATCGTCCCAGCGCGACCGCTGGCGGCGGCGGTGCCGAAGGCACCAAGGCGAACGAAAGAAGCGACGGCTTCCGCGGCGTGCTTGCCAGGAAGACCGGCGGCGACGGGAGCCAGCGCGAAGGCGGCGAGGCGGGACGAGTAGATCACGTTTGCCAAGGCCTGGAGCTTCGCGCCCATGAGCGAATTGCGCTCGCGTTTGACGATGAAGAACTCCATCGCACGGCGCAGGGTGACCTCGAACTCGCTGACTTCCCAAGGTTTGGTGATATAGCGGTAGATGCCGCCCTTGTTCACCGAGCCGATGGCGGCATC
>CAMLOZ010000247.1 GCA_946481625.1 uncultured Haloferula sp.
AATCGCTTGAGGTGGTGATCGCCAAACAGGCGGCTGCCGGAGATCCCGATACCGATGGCTACGACAACGCCGCGGAGTTCTCGCTGGGCACCGATCCGACCTCTGCCGCTTCGGTTCCCGGTCCGGTGGCATGGTGGCACTTTGACGAGTTGACCTCCGGCCCCTTGCCTGCCGGTGCAGGTGGAGAGGCCGAATTCAACAACGTGGTCCTGGATAGCTCCGGCAACGGCAACCACATGCGGACCTACAACGGGCAGACGGCTCCCGAGTATTCCACCGAGGTGCCCTTCGCCACGATCCCGCAGGGTGGTCAGTCCAACGTGGCCTCCCTCTACTTCGACGGTGGCACGGACGGTTCGTGGCTGGATCTGGTTTATACCGATGCCGGTGCCCCGGTCCGCGCGATGCAGTTCTCGGCGTGGACGATCGAAGCCAGCTTCAAGATGGATGAGGCGGGCGGTGATCAAGTGGTCTTCGCCAAGGACGGGAACCCGCTCGGCGGGCAGCCGCCGTTCCACATGAAGTATCTTTCCAGCGTCCAGAAGTTCGAAGTGGGAATGGTCGATGGTGCCGGCACGGCCCAATATGCGGTCAGCGGCGACACGATCAGCGCGGGCCAATGGTATTCCGTCGCGGTCACCGCCAGCGCCACGGAACTGAAGCTCTGGATCAAGGGCCCCGGTGACAACGCGTACGCGCTTCAGGCAACCACCCCGATCAACGGAGCCTTCTTCAATAGCTACGCCGGGCTCAACGATGCCTGGGCGGCGGGACGCTTCCGCTGGAACGGCACCGAGGTGAATTTCTTCAAGGGTTACATCGACGAGATCCGGATCTCGGCGGGAGTGCTTCCGACCGCCGGTTTCATGGCGAGCACCACCTTCGTGGATACGGACTCGGACGGGATGGACGATGCATGGGAAGCGGCCAATTTCGGGGACTTGGCGCAGACCGCCGGCGGCGACTTCGACAGCGACGGCACCGGCAACCTCGTGGAATACCTGCTCGGTTTGGATCCGGACAACGGCAGCTCCACCTTTGCCGTCTCGCGGAGCGGGTCCACGCTCACCTGGCCTGCGGGCTCCGGTCTCACCTTCGTCGTGCAGCGCAGCACCACCCTCGCAAGCTGGGATGACGTGGCCACCGTCACCGGTAGCGGTTCCTGGACCGACACCGCTCCTCCGGCGGGCAAGGCCTTCTACCGGGTAGTGCTGGATACCGATTGATTTCGCGGGTGCCGGTCGTTCAAACGGGCATCCGGGAAACCGGATGCCCGTTTCTTATTTTGGGACGATGGGCTGGAGCAGGCGTTGCAGGGAGACGCCGGGGTGTAGTCGTTCATCTTTCCCGGGTAGGCCCCCTATGTCGGTCAACCCGGGGCTTTGGGGCGTCGTTCTCAGGGGAGATTGGAGGGGACGGGTCGGCGCGAGCGGCGGTGTACGGGTTTTGGATTTGTCGGCTTTTTTAGCAACTGCTGCCAATTGTGCCAAACCGCTTGGATTTGTGCCGATTCCTCAGTGCCCGAAGCGATCCTGCGGGCGGTGGTATCGGCGTTGCTTTTTGAAGGCAGAGCAGTTCCCCCGGAGCGGCGAAAGGCATCCGTCGCCGGCATCCCCGGGAGTTGCTTGGACCATTCGAAGCACATGAACCCGACCAAATACATTCACCTTCCCCACCGGCCCCCTGCGCGAGCGGCGGCCTTTGTCCTGGCCCTCGCGGCTTGCTTGCCCGTGCATGCCCTCACCGTCACCCTCACTACGAGCAACGGGATCGGCGCGAGTTCCTTCAACACCAGCCTCTCCTGGTCGGACGGCGCCGCTCCCGCGGCGGGCAATGCTTATGTCGTTCCCGCCGGTCTCACCTTGCGGACGCCGGCCGACAGCACCATCGACCATGTCTTCGCCGGCGACTCCCTGACGCTGACCGGAGCAACCTTCAATTACAAGGGCGGCACCAACATCAACACCATCACCATCAACAACCTCACCCTCGACGGTGCGACGGTGAACAACGCCGCCAACACGCCTACCGCCTTCATCTTGGGCGGGAGCATCACGGTCGCGGGCACGGGAACCAGCACGCTTTACTCCAACAACGCCTCCATCACGGTCACGGCCCCGATCTCGGGCAACAGCGGAACGCTGCTGCTCCAGACCAACAACGTGCTCGGCCGCCAGGTCATTCTGAGCGGGACCAACACCTACACCGGGACGATCAACGTCACCGGTGCCAGCGGCGCGGTGCTGGATGCCGCGGGTTCGCTTGCCTTCACCATCGGTGCCAGCGGCGTGAACAACACGATCGGGGGCACCGGGCCTTTCACCTTCGACGGCACCTTCAACATCGACCTGAGCGGTGCCGGCGACACGGTGGGCGACAGCTGGACCCTGGTGAACGTCGATACCCTGGCGGAGACCTTCGGCGCGACCTTCAGCATCGCGGGCTTCACCGAGAACGAGAACATCTGGACCTCGGCGTCCGGGACCTACCAGTTCATCGAGGCCACCGGGGTGCTGTCGCGGATCTCCACCGACAGCGACGGCGACGGCCTGCCCGACGCGTGGGAGTACGCGAACTTCGGCAGCGGGAACCTGAGCGAGTCGGCGACCGGGGACTACGACCTGGACTTCGCCAGCAACCTCTTCGAATACCAGAGCGGGACCAATCCGGCCGATCCGGCCTCCTATCCCGACGCGGACGACGACGGACTGAACGACGGCTGGGAGAACCTGTACTTCAACAATCTCGCCCAGACGCCGGACGGTGACCCGGACGGCGACTTCAACAGCAATGCGGCCGAGTACGCGGCGGAGACCGATCCGGCGTTCGCGGGCAGCTATCCGGACACCGAGGATGGTTTCGGCGACGGGCTGAACGACGGCTGGGAGGTCTTTTACTTCGGGAGCATCGCGGCGGGCATCGCCACGGCGGATCCGGACGGGGACCTGATTTCGAACCTCGACGAGTTCACGGCGGGCACGGACCCGACCGAGCAGTTGTCCTCGCCGGACACCGACCTCGACGGGCTGGCGGACGGCTGGGAGGTGTTCCACTTCGGCGAATCCGGCGAATCGCTTGAGGTGGTGATCGCCAAACAGGCGGCTGCCGGAGATCCCGATACCGACGACTACAACAACCTCATCGAATACAGCGCGGGCACCGATCCCAACGACAACGCTTCCTTCCCGTCCTCGCTCGCCTACTGGCGCTTCGAGGAAAAGACCGCGGGCGAAGTGCCCTATGATGGTACCGGCGGAAACGTTCCCGACACCGTGCTGGACTCCTCGGGTATCGGCAATCACATGCGGACCTGGCTCTGGTGGTCGGCTCCCACCTACACGACCGGGGTTCCCTTTTCTCCGGTTCCGGCGACAGGAGCCATCAACACCGCCTCCCTGGAGTTCAACGGTGCCTTGAATGCCGCGGGAGCGAACATCAATGACAGCGTCTATCTCCCCGCCACCAGCGTCCTCGGCTCGTATGACTTCGACGCGATGACGATCGAGGCGAGCTTCAACACCCAGGTGCCCGGCAACTGGCAGACCTTCGTTGGCAAGGACGGCTACCCGAACACGGGCAATTCCGAAGGCCAGTCGCCGGTCGCCTTCAAGCTGAATAATAACAATACCATCGAAGCATCGATCGTGGACGGGGCCGGTTTCCGCAAGCGGGTCTTCACCACCCGCACGGTTGCGGGCAACACGTGGTATTCGGCGGTTATGACCGTATCGGCCGACACGCTTTCCCTGTGGGTGAAGTGGCCGGAGAACAGCAGCTATGTTCTGGAGGGTTCCGTCGCGATCAGCGGCGGGCTCTACCAATCCACCGGGGTCTGGACGGTCGGGCGCGGTATGTGGGCCAATGCGCAGACGGACATGTTCCGCGGCAGTATCGACGAAGTGCGGATCAGCCACAAAGTGCTCGCTCCCTCTGAATTCCTGATTCCCGTGACCGGGAATGACACCGATGGCGATGGAATGGACGATACGTGGGAAACGGCTAGTTTCGGCGACCTTGGCCAGACCGCGAGCGGGGACTTCGATGGCGATGGTACCGCGAACCTTGTCGAGTTCCTGATCGGCCTGGATCCGGCGGACGGCAGCTCGGTTTTCGCGGGCGCGCTGGACGGCTACACCTTGACTTGGCCGGCGGCCGCGGGGCTGACCTTCACGGTGGAGCGCAGCACCACGCTGGGGGGGTGGGAGGTCGTGGGAACGGTGAACGCCACCGGGACGACCGCGACCTGGACGGATCCTTCGCCGCTGGCAGGCAAGGCGTTCTACCGGGTGGTGCTTGATACGGATTGAGTTTCCCGGATTGTGATCACGGGCACCCGGGGAGACCCGGGTGCCTTTTTCGTGGCTGCCAAAGAGCCTGCGGCTCCGGTGGGTCGGGACGGACGGGCGAGGTTGCTTCCACCCGCGCACGGAGGGCGCGGTCTACCGGAAGAGCTCGCTGCAGAGGAGGCAGGATTTGCCGTCGCAGCCGCGGGCGGAGCAATGGCCGCGACCGTAGAAGATGATCTGGAGGTGGAGGGCGTTCCAGCGGTCGCGGGGGAAGAGTTTTTTCAGGTCGCGCTCGGTTTGTTCGACGTTCTTGCCCTCGGTCAATTTCCAGCGCTTGGCGAGGCGGTGGATGTGGGTATCGACCGGGAAAGCGGGGACGCCGAAGGCCTGGGCCATGACAACGGAGGCGGTCTTGTGGCCGACGCCGGGAAGGGCCTCGAGGGCTTCGAAGTCGGCCGGCACCTGGCCGCCGTGTTGCTCGACGAGGATGGCCGAGAGATCGCGGATTGCCTGGGACTTCCGCGGGGAGAGACCGCAGGGACGGATGATCTCCTTGATCTTCTCGACGGGAACCTTGGCCATCTTTTCCGGCGTATCGGCCAGGGCGAAGAGGGCGGGGGTAATCGTATTCACCCGCGCGTCGGTGCATTGCGCGGAAAGCAAGACCGCGACCAGTAGCGTGTACGGGTCGCGGTGATCGAGAGGGATCGGGGTTTCCGGATAGAGCTCCGCAAGCCGCCGGTCCACGTGTGCGGCACGTTCGGCCCGGGTCATCGGCGGACTCAGCGGGAAGCCGTGGCGGCGGTGCGGCCGGAGGTCATCCTGCTGATCGCGGCATACATCTGCTTGCAGTGGGGGTAGTGCGTGCGCTTGGAGAGGACCTCGGCGCTGCGGGCGTAGGAGCCCCACTGGACGACGGTCAGCTCGACGTTGCGGCGGCCCCAAGCACCCATGTGGGCCTTGCTGGGGGTGTAGATGTCCACGGTGTTCGTGCCGGTGAGGGCCGAGCCGTAGTCATCCACGACGAAAAGCTGGGACATGCCCTTGATGCGGAAAACGGTACCCAGCGGATAGACGGCCCAGTCGGCGGCGGCGCTGCGGACGCGGTCCGTGTAGCGGAGGGGGGTGCCGGCGGCGTTCATCGAGCCGTACTCGATGTGGTCGTCTTCCGAGCAGGTGTAGGCGGTGGTGCGGACCAGACGGGTGCGGTCGGACGCCTTGTAGAAGGGCATCCCGTGCTTGTCCTTCGGCTTGCCGGAGGTCTGGGCAAGAACGGCAGCAGACGGTTGCGCGGTGGTGTAACCGCCTGCTTGTGAAAGCATTGAGGCGGAGGAGTAACCGTCGGACGACGAGGCGTTCACGCGGGACTTCGAGAGAACCTTGAGACCGGAATCCGAGGCGCAACTGGAGAGGAGAAGAGCAGCTAGTGCGGCGGCGGAAGCGAGACGGAAAATCATGCGATTTATTTGGCGAGCTTGATAGTTAAGGGATCGCGTTATTCGAGACTCCAGCTTTTACGGGGCTTGGTGGGGGGTCGGCAATCCCAAAAACCACTGTTAGTGGTGGTGAAACGGAAAGCTGCTTGCGTGCCATTACGCATCGCTTAGATTCCCTGCCCTCCGATTTCAGGCGGGGAATTCGTTCGGCAATGGGGGAAGTTTGTGGGGGTGAGGGGGTCT
>CAMLOZ010000248.1 GCA_946481625.1 uncultured Haloferula sp.
CAGCGCCCGCATCGCCGGCATCGAGAGGCAGGCCTCCCGCCACTCGACCGGCGCGGCGACAAGCAGCGTTTCGCCTGGTTTGAGGAGCGCGTCGGGCATGCGCCGAACCTATCCGCCGCCGTCCGCCCCGGGCAAGCAACAGTCAACGGTCTCCCGCCTCCAGATGATCCTGGAGGAGCGAAGCACGGTCCGGGGCGAGAAGGAGCAGCAGCTTGAGCTGCGCCGGATGGAGCTTCATGGCGACCGCGAGCATGTCTTTCTCGATGGGGTTGCCATCCCCGTCTCGGGGAAAGCTTTGATCTCCTGTTAGGGGAAGGATGCCCCCCACTTCATCCACGCCCTCGGGAAGACTCAGCTCCTCGCCTCCCACGAGAATCGTTTGTTCCGGTCGAAACCACTCCGGGCCGTTGCCGCCTTCTCCTGAGGGCGTGTCCCCGACCGTCCTGTCCGCTTTGGCGCCCACGATCTCCCGTTGGGACGCGTTCAAATCGCACAGCGACCAAGGAGCGCACCGCTCGTTGCGGATCCAGTGCCCCGGAATCAGCAAGCCGCTGGAGGGAAACGCGAGTGCCCGCGCGTCCACTCCCCCGTCCGTGATCCCCTTGAAAACACCACCGGAAGCGGTTCCGCCGGAGTGCGGTGCAGAGAGCCCTTCCTTGTATTGGAGGAAGTCGGAACTGGAATCGGACACGAAGTTCCGCGCGTTGGTCCAGGCCTCGGCCTTCTGCTCCTTCGTGAAGCGCAACCCGTCCGCCAAGGCCGCGCAGTACCACGCCTGCTGGCGATTTGCGAGCTTCAGGCTCAGCTCTTTCAGCTTGGTTTGGATGCCCTCGGTGATGGGCAGCTTGTCTTCATCTCCCTCCGTCCATTCCTCCCAACCGCCCGCGAAGTCGAAGATCTCCTGAACCCCTGCAAGCAGGCTCCCCGGTCCGTCCGCGAGCCCCTCGTTCTGGAAATCTTCCACGATCCACCCTACCTCCTTCGCCGTCATCCCCTTCTTGCATCGCTCGCGGTAGTCGGCTTCCGCATCCATGCTGTCCCTTGCGGCGTAGAAAGCGCTCCGGTCCTTCGATTTCGCCGGTTTCACCGGTGCCGGTACGGCGGACTTCATGCTCAGGATCGATCCTTGGGTCGCCTGCACCGCCAGCCAGCAACCTCCCGCCGCCAGAATGAGTGCGGCCCCGTACCAGATCACCCCGTTCTTTCTCCGCGGAGGCTCCTCCGGCTCGCGGAATTGCTCGAGCAGCGCCTCCAGCTCCGCAGCCTTGTCATCCTCCTCCTCGTCCACTTCCGGCACCCTTGTACCATAGACCCGCACCCGCCACCGCTGCAAGTCCGCCCGTCGGGCAAAGAAAAACCCGCTGGCGCCGTTGGGGGGAACGAAGGCAGCGGGTTTTCCCGTGGGGGGTGTCTTCCACCTGCGGGGGTCAGGCGGGTTTGTCTGGGGGGATTTGTGAGCGGGTCGTCGGGGGGAACGGCGTCGCTTACGGAGACCATCATGTCCGATTTTACCCCTCCCGCCATTACGCAATCACGTTACCGGAATGTCACGCAGGCAGATCGCGCAGCTCGATCTCCGGGAATTCCTCCGGCCGGTGGAAGTCCGGCTGCCCGCCGCCGAGATCGGCCGCCGTTAGGAACTTTTGCTCAGGCGAGCCCAGGATGAAGGTCACGTTGATCCGCGTGTCCCGGCCGAAGTCCAGCCGACCCTCCAACAGATCGCGGGGAATCGCCATGGCCGCCACCCAGCCGCCGTCCGGCGAAAGTTCGGCGAAGGTCGCCACCTCCGGAAATGCGATCTCCACTTCCTCCGCGCGCACCCGTGGAGCTGTGAATTCACAACTCCACCACGCTCCGTTAGGAGCAAGATTGAACTCGAAGTAACGTCCGCTTGTCGGATGGTGGAGAAACAACTCCGCCACGTCGTGCTTCCACAGCTCCGGCGTGAACCGTCCAGGCCTCGCTGCTGGATGGAGCCGGGCCGGCTCGGGATGGGACGCGATGAACCACAGGCTCCGTGTATCTACGGCAACGCAAAACGCGGCTTGCGCACCCACCCCCTTTCCATGCCAATCCTTACCGATACCGAACAAGGGGACGTCGATCTCACCCCATACCAATGGCTTCGCGCTCCGGAACACCGTCATCGCGAAGAAACTGAAATCCAGCCCTCTAACGGTCGAGAATAGGATTCTTGGAAAAAATTGCTGCGGAAGGGCGAAAAATGTCGCATTCCCATCCCGGTTTTGATTTGCTTTTCTTAAATAGAACCATGGCGAAACGCCAAAATAGCCATCATCTCGGCACCATCGAGTACATCGGACCTCGCCCGCAGGCCAAGAAGCCGCAGCGTCGTCCCAATTTCCTCGGCGGTTGGGTGGTTCTGATGATCGCGGCCTTTGCTGCCTATCATTTCGGCAAGCCGCTTCTGCCTTTGCTCCGTGCCCAGCAGACGGTCGCTTCGGTCGAGAGTGCCGATCTCCTGATCGGGGAACTCGCGCCTTCCGCGGACTTCGGCGAGCGCTTGGCTGCCGCTGCTTTGCAACGCACCAAGACTGCCAGCATTTACGACACGCACTATTACCAGATCGCGTACCCCGGCGGTGACATCCCGAATGCCCCGGATGGCAAGCCGAAGGGCAAGGCGGAGGACCTTCTCGTCCGCAGCTACCGGAATCTCGGCATCGATCTCCAACTTCTCGTCCACGAGGACATGACGAGGAATTTCTCGTCCTACCCGCGGCTCTGGCCGGCCTCCGGCCCCGATTCGAACATCGACCACCGCAGGATCCAGAACCTCCAGCGCTACTTCAAGCACACCGGCGCGGAACTCGCGGTCGATACCAAGCGCCCGAACAAGAGCGATTTCAAACCGGGTGATGTTGTCGTCTGGATGCTCGCCCAAGGCGAACTCCACTGCGGCATCGTGGTTCCCGGCCCCGGCGATCGCCGCGGCGAACCGTGGGTCGTTCACGACAACGGTGAAGGCCCGAAGTGGGAAAACGTCCTCACCGAGTTCCAGATCCACGGCCACTACCGCTATACCGGCCAGTCCGGGGAAGTCGCCAAGCGCTGAGAAGCGTGGCTGCGGCTTCCAGCCGCTGTGCCCTCCCGTTGGGATTCAGAGTTCGGAGTTCGCCTTTGAACCCGATGTCCCGCCTCGCCCGTTTCCGCCGCCAGTGGTCCCGCCCCGCCTTGCCGGGTCCTTGGTCGCTCCCGGCCGATCCCGCCCGCCTGCGGATCTTCCTGCTCATGGGCCAGTCGAACATGGCCGGCTTCGGCTGTGTCCGCGCGGAGGACCCTTGGCAACCGGGTGACCGCGATCCCGTCCCCGGCGTTCTTTCCCTCGGGGGCCAATGCACCCTCAAGTCCGCCATCCCCCGCGGCTGGACCCGCTGGCGTCCCGCAAGCCATCCGCTCCACCTGAATCAAGGCAGCGCCGCCTTCGGCCTCGCCCTCCCCTTCGCCATCCGGCTCCGTGAGGAAATGCCGGATTGCATGATCGGCTTCATCCCCTGTGCCTGGGGTGGCGCGCCGATCGATTCCCTTGGCCCCGGCTCCCCTCTTTACACGAATGCCGTGCGCCGCGCCCGGATCGCATCAGAGGCGGGCACCCTCGCGGGTGTTCTCTGGCACCAAGGTGAATCGGATGCCGACCTCGAATCCCTCGCCCCGTCCCATGCCGCCAAGCTGGGAGCCTTGATCCGCCAGCTCCGCCTCGATCTCGCCACCCCTTCCCTACCTTTCCTCATCGGCGATCTGGGAGGCTTCGGGGATGAGAAGCGAAAGCCCGAATTCGTCGCCCGCCGCGCCACCGTCCGCGCCGGGCTGCGCCGCGTCGCGACCGAAGACGAACACGCCGCCTTCATCGAAAGCACCGGCCTTCTTGGTGTCGATGCCGTCCACTTCGGCCGTTCCGCCCTCGTCGAATTCGGCCACCGCTACGCCGCCGCCTACCTCGCCCGAGGGGGAACCAAGTGACCCAAAGGCAGGGACATCTCTCCGAGACGGGGTGGGCGGCACTTACTTCAAATACGGCGCGCACCGTACTTTGAGCATCTCCACCAGCACCGGATCCATGTACTCGAATTCATCCGGAATCCCCAGCACCACCACGCGCTTCCCGGCCAGCAGGTTGCCGAATGCCTTGTTGAGCCGCTGCCGGTGAACGTCTTCCATCACGAAGATCACATCCGCCCACTCCACCTGCTCCGCGGAGAGCCGCAGTTCCGCATCCGGACTCAACCCCGCCGAATCCACCTCCACGCCGGGATAACCGGCAAAGACCGTTTCCGCCGTTGGGCTCCGCAGTCGATTCCGCGAGCAAAGGAACAGGAGGCGTTTAGCCATCGCTCGCGAGGTCTTATCTCGTTTGGCCGCGCAAGCAACCATCGCCACGACCCCTGGATAAAGGATTGTTCCCCGTCCCATTCCGCCGCAGGACAGTCGCGTGCCCGAATCACCTGCTCCCGCCTCCTGGCTCGTCCGAATCCCGGAAGTCTTCGCTCCCTTTACCGCGGAGATTCTGAGCGGACTCGGAGCGGCGCCCTTGAAGACGCTGGGCTCGGACTACCATCTCGTCCGCCTGGAAGATCCCGCCCGGCTTCAGAGTTCCGAGTGGGCGAAGTTCACGAGCTGGAATCTTCCGGTCCATCACGCCTGGCCTTGCAATCCCCAGAAGATGGAAGGCTTCGTCGAGAAGGCGGCCCAGGCGATCTTCCGGAAATTCGGCGAATCCTCTCCCCAGACCCTGCTCGTCGGCCCCTTGCAGACCGCCGGATCCCATCCCTACTACAAGCACCTCGCCACCAACTTGCGCGGGCGCACCCTGCAGCTTTTCCCGCCCCTCCCGGCCGCCGCGGAGGTCGAGGCGCAGGACCCCGCGGTCCCCACGCTCTTCTGCCTCGTCGGGAAGGAAGGCCTTTTCTGTGGCATCCAGAGCCCGCGGGACTCGAATGGGTTCTATCCCGGCGGCACCAAGTTCATCAGCCAGAACACCGGCATCAGCCGCGCCGGAGCGAAGATCGCGGAAGCCCTCCACCACGTCCTTCTCTTCCGTCAGGCACCCCCGGAGGGCGCGCACTGGCTGGAACTCGGTGCCAGCCCGGGCGGCATGACCTCCGAGCTGCTCACCCGCGGCTACCACGTTACCGCCGTCGACCGCGCCGACCTCGATCCCCGCCTGAAACGCAAGCCCGGCCTCGATTTCGTCCGCCGGGATGTCGATGCCTTCCGCCCCGAGGCGACCGAGCGCTTCGATGCCCTCCTCTGTGACATGAACGGCGATCCCCGCGTCTCGCTCCGTCAGGTGCTCCGCCTCACGGAAAATGTGGGGCCGGGGGGGCTGGTCATCTTCACCCTGAAGGGGGCGGGAGCGGAAACGCCGGCTGAGTTGAATGCCATTTCGCGGGCCGCCGTCACCTATGCCGGCTCGGCGGGGCTGAAGCTTCTGGCGGAAACGCATCTAACTTACAACCGCCACGAGTTCACCCTCTTCTTCGAGGTGACCCGATAGGGGTCGGGCGCACATAACCTGATTTTGTTTGACAGAAAAAACGTGTTCTAGATTCTCCTTCGACCGCGAGCGCCCCGTCCGTCTTTTTCGGGCGACAGGTTCCGCGCTCGGCGGCATGGTGCCAGACCCCTGTCTTGGCCCTAACCCATTGGAAAATCATGAAACTCCATCCCGCACCCGTCCTGCTTGCCCTCGGCACGCTGGGCACGACCTTGGTCCACGGCCAAGTCCGCCAGTCGCCGCCCGGCGACGGGCTCATCCCGCCCGCCACCCCGCTGGTCGCCTGCGACCCCTACTTCAGCATCTGGTCCCCGGGCGATACGCTGAACGGCGTCGAAACCACCCATTGGACCGGCCGCCAGCACCAGCTCACCAGCCTCGTGAAGGTGGATGGCAAGGCCTTCCGCGTGATGGGGGCCAGCCCGGCCTCCGCTCCCGCCATGG
>CAMLOZ010000249.1 GCA_946481625.1 uncultured Haloferula sp.
CGAGGTCCGGGCGGCAGAGCCACTCGTTGTGGGTCCACGGGTTGGTCTCGCGGACCGGCTCGCCGGTCAGGACGAAGCGCTTCTTGGGTTCGCTCATGAGGGTATCGGATTTGCACGTTTACGATCCATGGAGGCGGCGACAAGCTTCGGAATCACAAATGCGGATATCCGAAATCCACATTTCGCGGGCTTGATCGGAGAGGGGCGAGGGATAGGATGGTGGAATGTCCATCGCCGCCGAGCCTCTCGTTGCCCGCAGCCATGTGGTGCGCGGTGACGAGCGCGATGAACGCGGGTGGATCCGCGAAAGCCCCTTGTGCCCGCTGCTGGCTCAGCACCACATCGCCCACGTGGGAGTGCTGGAGGCCAGGGAGCCCTTCCAGATGTCGCGTCCGGACCAGTCGGGAACCTTCATGTTGGCCTGTTTCGGGGGCAGCGGATTGGTGCGGGCGGACGGGCAGTGGAAGCGGATCACGGTGGGCCATGCCTGCCTGTTGCCTCCATTCGTGACCAACGCGATGAAGGCGACCGGGAGCGAGCCATGGGAGATGTGTTGGGTGCGTTACCGTGAGTCCCGCGAATCAAACCCGGTGGTCTCCGCTGCTTCTCCGGTGCTGGGAGCATATGATCCGCAGCCGCTGCTGCACGCGATCCAAGGGCTGCATGCGGAGACGCTCGGGAGCGCCGCTCCGGCGGTGCTACATTTGTGGACCGAACTCATCCACTCCTACGTCCTGCGATTCGCGCAGCCTCACCAGGCCGATGCCCGCCTGTGGAAGCTGTGGGAGACGGTCCAGAATTCGCTCGATTATCCTTGGACGCTGGAGGAACTCGCGACCCGCGCCTGCGTGTGCAAGGAACACTTGCGCCGGCTCTGCCGTAGCGAACTGGGGCGCAGCCCGATGCAGCACGTGACCTTCCTACGCATGCAGCACGCGCGGCATCTGCTGGCCACGACCGACGAGAAGGTCGAGTCGATCACGCGCGAGATCGGCTACACGAATCCACACACGTTCTCGAACACCTTCAAGAAGTGGATCGGCTGGCGTCCGTCGGAGCACCGGCGGTGAATCCACATGTTCGTATTCCTTCTGCTGTCCGCGCGAGGAAGTCCTTCAAACGCACGTCAGGGGAGGCAATGTCAGCTGCTTCCCATCGCACCATGAAACCCTTGCCATCCCGCAGTCTTCCTCGAGTTCTTGCGATGCTCCTTGCCGTCGCAGGTTCGGCCCTTGCCGCGCCCGCGGAAATCTTCCTGCAAGCGAAGGAGCCATTGGTCGCCGGAGCGACCGCGAGCGATGACATGCCGTCCGAGGAGGAACTGGCGAAGGCGGAGGGGGTGCTTTTGTCCAATGGCGCTCCATGGAGCGCGGAGGATCGGAGGAGCCTCGAAGCCTATGTCGAGAACGGTGGCGGCCTGGTGCTGGTGCACGATGCGATTCCGGCCTCGGGTTGGGTGGAAGGCGAGGCGAGCCGCTGGTCCGGACTGGTGCCGCTGTTCTTCACGCCCCCGGGGCGCCAGGATGCGGTGAGCGGCGGGATCTCGAACTTCGATGTCGAAGACGAGATGATGTACGGCCTTCGCATTCCTCAGGACGCGAAGATGTTGGCAACCACCTGGACCCCTAACAGGAAGCATCTCAAGGGCACCGATCCGCAGCCGTACGTGTACGGCGTCTCGCCGATGATCTGGTCGCAGACGAAAGGGAAGGGGCGCATCGTCTTCTTCGTGCCGGGAAAGAATCCTGAAACATGGCGACATCCGGCGATCCGCACCATGCTGCGCCGCGCGATCGCCTGGGCCTCGCAGCGCGGGAAGGTGGACGAGTGGTCGGAGAAAGATGATCTCGCCGCGCTGACCTATCCTCCGGGCGGTCCGCTCGCACCGCAGAGGGCGGTGGACACGTTGCAGGTGCATCCCGAGTTCCAGGTCGATCTCGTGGCTGCCGAGCCTCTTATTTCGAAGCCGCTCAATATCGACTGGGATCACCTCGGCCGGATGTGGGTGGTCGAGAGCGTGGAATACCCGGAAGGCAGGCGTGGCGGGGGGCCGGAATCCATGCACACCGTATGGCAGCGCGACACGCCGCTGCAGAAGCCGGAGGCGGTCAACCGTCCGGGCCGGGATACGATCTCGATCCTCGAAGATCGCGATGGTGACGGTGTGATGGACCACAAGCAGGTTTTCGCGGACGACCTCGATCTGGCGACGAGCTTCTGCTTCTACAAGGACGGCATCGTGGTGGCGCAACCGCCCCACATTCTCCTGATCCGCGACACCGATGGCGATGGCAAGGGCGACCGCCGCGAGACGCTCTACACCGGTTTGGGGACCTTCGATACCCACGCGGTGCTGAACAACCTGCGGTGGGGCTTGGACGGTTGGATCTATGCCACCCACGGATACTCCAGTTCCACGAAAGTCAGCTCCGGAGATGGCAAGAAAGACTTCGGTGCGATCGGCTCCGGAGTGATCCGCTTTCGTCCCGATGGTTCCGCGATCGAGATGTACAGTGCGAAGAGCGGCAACTGCTGGGGTGTGGACATGACTTCGGAAGGGGATATCTTCTTCACGCAGCCGACCTCCGGGGACCTCGTGATGCACGTCCCGGTGTCGGACCGTCTGATGGCCGCCGGCGAGATGGGCCGCGATCCCTCCTGGCAAGTGATGGTCCACTTGCGACCGGTGAAGCCCCTCATGTCCTGGGAGGAGATCGTTGAGAATCAGCCGAACGATGTGATCGGTTCCTTCACGGCGGCTTGCGGCTGCGCGGTCTATGAAGGCGGCGCTTGGCCGGAGAGTTGGACGCGCGCCTACTTCACCGCGGAGCCTACAGTTCACATCATCCACCACGAGGCATTAAGCGTGGATGGTTCCACTTTCTCCGCCGCCAAGACGCGGGAAGAGGAGTTCTCCGCCACCCGCGATTTCTGGAGCCGACCCATCGACACGCGGGTGGGCCCGGATGGACAGCTCTACGTGATCGACTTCTACAACCAAGCGATCCTGCACAACGACCCCCGCGGACCGATCCACCTCTGGAACCACCAGGCCGCGCGTCCCGACCGCGACCACTTCTTCGGTCGCATCCACCGGTATCACCACAAGGACTCGAAGCCGCTGCCGGAAGCTGACCTGAAAAGCATGGACGGATGCATTGCCGCGCTCGGTCACCCGAACCGCGAGATCCGCTTCCGTGCCCAGCGACTGATCGAGGAAGGCGATCTCGAGGGCGCTGCCGCCAAGCTGGCGGGGGCCAAGGGTATGATGAAGCTGCACGCATTGTGGATCCGGGCCGCGGCCGGTGTGCTGAGCTCGCAAGAGATCACCGCCGCGATGGAAGATCCCGACACGGCGGTACGTGTGACGATCGGTCGCGTGATCGGTGCCTATCCGAAGCTGGCGAATGCCGACGTGATCGCGGCGGTAGCCAAGTATCTTCCGGTGGAGAACGACTCGCGCGTGAGGCTGCAGTGGCTGGCGGGATTGCCCATGGATGCGGTGTTGCCCGGCGAAGTACTGGTTGGCCTGCAAGCGAAGGCGGACGACCACTGGACCCGTGCCGCGATCGGCCGCTTGGCGAAGAATCGTCCGGTTGAAGTGCTGGCCGCCGCGCTGGCATCCCCTGCGCCCGAGAAACAGGCTCCGCTCGCCGCGCTGCTCTTCGATGCCTTTGGGAAGGACGGCAAGACCTTGGCCTCGATGCTTGAGGCGATCGGGCAGCCCCGCCCCGGTGGCACCGCGATTGCCACTGCATCGCTGGGCTCGCTGCGGAACCGCGAGTTGCCGGCCGACCCCAAGCTGAACGAGGTGCTTGATCGCCTCGCTGGAAGTTCCACGCCGCAGATCGCCGCAGCGGCCCTGCCCTTGGCCGCGACACGTTGGAATGAAGATGAAGCGAAACGCAAGCTGCCTCCGCTGACCGACAAGCTTCTCGCGACGGCAGGCCGGGATCCTGTGGTGCTGGCACCCCTTGGCACGCTGCCGGTCTTCAGCGGGAAGCTGGAGAAAGCGCTTGCCGGCGGGCTCTCAAGCGGGGATGCCGCGGTGCGTGGCCCTGTCCTTGGGGCGGTGGTGAGCAACGATTCGCCCGATGCGGCCAAGCTCATGATCGCGGTGCTGCCGGCCCTTGCCACGACGGACAAGGCGCGGGTGATTGAAGCGCTTCTCGGCCGCCCTGCATCTGCGATCCTCCTCGCACAGGCCTTGGACAAGGGTGAGATCTCCATGGCCGTTGCGGGCACGCAGATGCTTTCGCGGCTGGCCGATCACGCCGATCCCACCGTGCGCGAGAAGTCAGCGTCGGTGATCAGGCGCCTGCGAGGTGCCTTCGAAGCGAAGGATGCCGCCATCGCGCGTCTGTTGCCGGAGGTGAGCAAGCCGGGCAACGCGGAAGCGGGCAAGGGCCTCTATGCCGCCTGTGCGGTTTGCCACGTCTTCCACGGCGAGGGCGCGAACATCGGCCCGGTGCTGGAAGGCATCGGCGTGCACGGGGTGGAAGCGCTGCTTACCCACATCGTGGACCCGAACCGCGAGGTGGAGCCGAGCTATCACGTCTGGAACATCGCGACGAGGGACGGTCGCACCTTGGCCGGCTTCATCAGCCGCGAAACCGCGGGCAGCATCTTCGTGAAGAACGCGGCGGGCGAAACCGAAGTGGCACGCGATCAAATCACCAGCCGTATCGACACCGGCAAATCGCTCATGCCCGAGGGCTTCGAGGCGCTGGGCCCGGAAACCCTGCGCGACCTGGTGACCTACCTGCGCTCCGGTGAGCAGCGTTTTCATACGGTGGCCCTCGGCAAGGCCGCGACGGCCGACGGCAGTCGCGGTGTCTATCTCTCCCGCGAAGCACCGGCCGACCGGGTGGGCCTGAAGCGCTACGGCATGGTGGAGGAGCGGGGCGTGCCCTTCCAACTGCAGGATCCGGCAACGACTTCCGGAGGAAAGAACGTGATCGTGCTGAAGGGCGGGCTGGACCCGAATGCGGTGGGCCACGAGATGCCGCAACGGGTGGAGATCCCCGTGGGTCTCGAGGCGGGCCGTCTGCACTTGCTGGGCGGGGTGGCAGGCTGGGGTTTTCCGGCGGTAAACGATCAGGAACCGCTGTTGACCATCGAGGTCCGGTATTCCGATGGATCTATGGAAAGCATCGTACTTCGGAACGGCGTGGATATTGCCGATCACGTCGGGCGGATCGATGTTCCCGGTTCGGCGTGGACGGATCTGACAAACCACGGACAGCTCCGCTATCTCTGGCGCGATCTGAAGAAGCCTGCTGTGATGATCGAGGAGCTGGTCCTCACCAGTGCCGACAGCGCGCCGGTGCCGATGGTGGCCGCGATTACCCTGGAGTCGGCGGATAAGAGCGGTGCGATGGCTCCGCCGCCAGCAGACGGCGGACCGGTGCCGTCCGATAACGCCGGGCTTCCGGAAAAGGCGTCGCCCGGGATGCTCCGGGTGTTGCTGGCGAGTGGCGGGAGTTCGCACGACTTCACGGCATGGTACGACCGCGAGGACCAGACGATCCTCCGGGAGGCGGGTGGCATCGAGACCTACTACACTTCTAGTCCCGAGACGGCGGCGGAGCAACTCGGCCGGGCGGATGTGCTGCTCTTCAGTTCGAACGATGCGGGGTACGCGCGCAGCGGGAACTTCAGGAAGGCGTTCGATGCCTTCGTCGCACGCGGCGGCGGGTTGGTGCTGCTGCACCCGGCGACTTGGTACAACTGGCCCGACTGGCCGGAGTACAACGCGACCTATGTCGGCGGCGGCTCCCGGGCGCACGATCCGTTGGGTGAATTTGGCGTCACCGTCCTCAAGCCGGAGCATCCGGTGCTGGCGGGGGTGAGCCGCGAGTTCCGGATCCACGACGAGCACTACCAGATCGTGCTCGATCCGAAGGCGAAGGTGGAAGTCTTGATGGAAACCTCCGTGTCCGGGCAGACCGGAA
>CAMLOZ010000250.1 GCA_946481625.1 uncultured Haloferula sp.
GATGGAGCGCAGAACGTCTACACCGGCACCAACCCTTGGCCCTTGAACGGACCCGAGGCCGAGAACGACTTCTCGATCCGCGCCACCGGCATCGTGAACATCACCGAGGCGGGAACCTATCACTTCGGTTTCCAAGGTGACGACGGCGGTTACCTCTATATCTACGGTCACAACGGCACGACGGATCCGACTCTCTCGATCCTCACCACCAACCTGCCGGCAAACGCGGTGGTTGGCGCGGCTCCCGGCAGCAGCGTGAACAACGCGGTGCGCGTGGACACCCCCACCGGCAACAGCCGCACGATCGTCAGCGTGCCGCTGAATGTCGGCCAGTACCGGATCCAGACGCTGGTCTTCGAGGTCGGGGGCGGCTTCTATTGGGAGGTCTACGGGGCGAAGGGCCCGCTCGATCCAAGCACGGCCCTGCCGTTGTTGGTAAAGGGTTCCGGAAGCACGGTGAACCTGAGCAACGGGCTGGCGCTGGTGCAGCAGGGATCGGCAACGAATCCGGGCTTCCAGATCGTGAACGCCACCCTCGTGAAGGGACCGCCGACCACGGCACAGTTCAGCTTCGGGTCGCAGAACGGCTCGACCTACTCGGTCGAAGCATCCACGAACCTGTCGAGTTGGACGACCGTGCTCAACAACATCACCGCTACGGGCACGAGCACTCCGGTCTCGGTCAACCTCTCCGCTTTCCCGGCGCTGAACGGCCAGCCGAAGGTCTTCTTCCGGGTCCGCGAGAATTGATCCGGCCTTCCCGAACCATCGCAGCCGCCGCCGGGCTCCACCCGGCGGCGGCTTCTTCGTCCGGTTGACGAGCGGGTGCCCGACCTGCATGGTTCGCGTCCACCGGATGGACGAAACGCTTTATACCTTCGACGACCTCTCCTCGCGCGAGCGGCTGGATGCCGGACAGGCAAAACCCGCGCGGCTGGCGGTCATCGGTTTTCCGGTCGCGCACTCGCTCTCGCCGCGGATGCACCAGCCCGCCTTGGACGAAGCGGGCATCGACGCACGCTACATCAAGCTGCAAGTGGAGCCGGACCAGGTGGGAAGGGCGTTTGCCAGGATGAGCGAGTTGGGATTCACCGGCTGCAACGTGACAGTGCCCCACAAATTCGAAGCATTGGCCGCGTGCGACACGGTCGATGCCGGAGCGGCGGAAATGGGGGCGGTGAATACGGTGGTCTTCCGCGAGAATGGAATCGAGGGATACAACACGGACGGCTATGGCTTCGAGGAAGCCGCGCGGGAAACGCTGGGAACGGATCTGAGCGGTGCCCGCGTGTTGATCGTCGGCGCAGGTGGAGGAGCGGGCGGTGCCATCGCCACTCATTGCGCGCGCAAGGGGGTGGCCAAGCTGGTACTGGTCAACCGCAGCATCGACAAGATCGAGGAACTCGCGAGCCGCTTGCATCGTCACCACGGCCAAGTGGAAATCGCGACTGCAGGATTGGATCATCCGGGGCTGGCCAAGCTGGCGACGGAAGCCGATCTGATCGTGAACACATCTTCATTGGGACTGAAGGAAGGCGATGCCTCCCCGCTTCCCGCAGAGTGTTTCCGTGCGGGACAGGCGGTCTATGACACCATCTATCGGCTAGGCACGGCATTCCAGGAAACCGCCCGCGCCGCCGGAGCACGGGTTGGCACCGGTCAGGCAATGCTCCTGCACCAGGGGGTGAAGGCTTTCCGGATCTGGTTCCCGGGGACCGATCCGGTATCCGCTATGCGAAGAGGGCTCAGCGGCGGGCAAGTCACTGCCCGGCCGTGATCGGCGTGACCGGGATCTCCAGCCAGTGCGTGGCGAGGAGTTCGTCGATGTGGAAGACCCGCGTCTCGTCGCCAGTGCGGCTGATCTTCAGGCGGAGCCGGATCATGCCATCCGGATCATTCGAGAACGCCTTGCAGCCAAAGGCTCCAATGTTCTTTTCGCGGGCTTCGAAGGCATCCTCGATGGCACGGCCGAGTGCACTCGCGCGGAGGACACGGACTTCCGGAGAAGGCGATACGACCTCATCCGGGTGACCGGGTCGGGGCCGGTAAAGCACCATGCCGATGCTCTCGTCGCTCCGCCCCCCCGCGCCGATTCTCTCCCGGGCAAGCACGCGGAACTCCCCTTCCCCGGGACCTTGGGCGGCGAGGAAAAGTGCCCATGGCTCCGAGCCGGCGCAGACAAAGGCATCCCAATCCAATTTCCACTCGCCCCTGTCTTCGAAGAAGACCGCTTCGAGCGATTCGCCGTTCTCCCTGCTCCACATCGTCTCGATCCCGGTTCCGGCGGGAGTGTGGATGACGTTCTGAAGCGTTAGGGAAAGTGTCTCCGGCGAGGGCACCGCCGGGTTCAACTCGTAGTAACGGGTCATCCGGGAAACGGCTTGTTCCGATCGGATCACATGCTGTGAACGCTGGGCGGAATCCGTGGCATTGAGAAACGCGAGGAAGTGGTCGGAGCATTCCTGGAGGTGATCCTGGAGCAATTGGAGATCGGCGTCGGAAAGCCGATCGGCCTTCTCCACATAGTCGGGGGAAGGCGTGGGCGCGGAATTCGGAATGCGTTTGAGGAAAAGAGCGGCAAGCGCCACCAACCCGACCCAGCCGGCGACGAATAACATCAGGGCACGCGCCTTCTTCCTGCCGTGGCGGCTGCGTTTGCCGTGGCGGTGGGAGGAGCCATGCTTGCGCACTCTCCGCCTTTCCCGACCAACCAGGACCGGCGCGGAAACCCGGGCTTCACCCGTCACCGGGTCGTGACCACATTCGGGACATGGACCGCGGGTTTCGGGATCGGCAGGCGCCTTGAAGAGCTTGCCGCAATGGCAGCAGTGGAACCAAGCACCGGGAATCTCGCTCACGGCCAATTTGCTAAGGGGAGACCCAGCCATTGTGAAGTATCTCCGTGATGAGGAAGAGGTTTGCGGCTTCGGCTTGCTGCCGTTTCACCTTCAAGGTAACTGCGACTGCCGCGCCGGAGGAGAGAAGGAGGGAGCCTTCATTGAGGCTTCGCTTGAGAAAGCGGGCCTCCTCCGAGTCCGCCGACGCGAAGGCCCAGACGACGTTTTCCCCCGAAAGGTCCGCGAGTTGATAGGAACGGAACGCCGACTCGGGGAAGGCGGGAGTGAAGAACTTGGCCGGGCTGATTTTGGCGCGAACGACTGCGTCGGCGGCAGGGGCTCCCGACTGAAGATCCGCGATCGCGCGATCGCCCCGGCCTTCGCTCGCTTCCCAATCGATCAGAAGCTTCCCGGATTCGCGGATGAAGAAGTATTGGAAGGGCTCCATGCCGCCCTTACGGCCGCGGATGATGATCGCCGGGTGAGGTGAAATCTCATCGACGGCGGGCTCCACGGGAGCTTGCGGGGAAAATGGCGGCCCGCTTCCCCAAGGTTGCCAGCCGGTGGCAACCCGATCGGCCAGTGCGGAGGAATTCCGGATCAGGGGTAGAACCTCGCTTGGATTCCCGGCGGAAGCGTATCGTTTGAGAAGTTGTTCCGCCTCGACGGAGAGCGAGCCGAAGTTGTCGAAGAGATACTTGCGCTCTCTTTCGACCGGATCGGAGGGGAGAGGGGCGGCGGTTTCCGCGGCGGGCTCGGGCGGAAGAGCGGCGCTGTGGGCGGCCAACTTGGCGATCACGGCGACAACGGCAACCAGGCACGAGGCCACTGCCATCCAGAGGGTCAAATGTTTGATGCCGTACCGTTTCCGGCCCCGGCGCGAGATGCGCGGTACCGCCGGGCCGACATCGCTGGTCGCTTTCAGCTTGGAAGGGACCGCATCGGGAGTTTCCAGCCGGTGAACCGGGTCGTCCTGCGGATCGGCGGAAGCGGGACGGCGGATTCCGGCACCGCCGATATGCAGGCCGATCTCGATGCCCTCCTGCGTCGCGGTGGCGGAGGAAGGAGCGCCCGCGCCGATGACGTGGACTTCGAAGCCTCCGCGTCCTCCATCGCTTTCTCCGGGTTCTCTCCTTTTCTGCGGAAGCATGCTTGCGGGCGAACGTGGCACCGAAGCACGGGGGCGGCAAGCACCTTGGACACTCGGGTTTGGGCGTGGCGCGGGGGCGGGTGCCGTGTTAGACAAGGGGGACGATGACGCCGCCGAATTGCCCGAATGTTCCACAACCGACTGAGGAACAAAAAGTTAGCGAGGAGGAAATCCGTGAGGAAGAACGCTTCGAGCTGGAAAACCCGGACCGGGGCTTCCTGGCGGGTCCGCGGTCCCGGCTGCACGACTTCGGGACGATTTTCCGGGTCGGGGCCGATTTTCTCCGTGCATTCCGCACGCTCCACTTCGTGGGGCCCGCGGTGACGGTGTTCGGGTCGGCGCGGATCCAGCCGGGGACGACGTATTACGAGATGGCGCGGCGGGTCGGGGCGGCGATCGCGGAGCTGGGGTTCACGGTGGTGACGGGAGGCGGTCCGGGAATCATGGAGGCGGCGAACCGCGGGGCGCACGAGGCGGGCGGGCGCTCGATCGGCGTGAACATCGAACTGCCCTTCGAGCAGCACTTGAACCCGTACGTGGACCGTTCGGTGACGATGCGTTATTTCTTCACGCGCAAGACGATGCTGGTGAAATACTCGTATGCGTTCGTGGTGCTGCCGGGCGGGGCGGGGACGCTGGACGAGACCTTCGAGACGATGACGCTGATCCAGACGGGGAAGATCCGGAACTTCCCGATCGTGCTGATGGGCAAGGACTACTGGCAGCCGCTGATGGACTTCGTCTATCACATGGCGGAGGCGGGGATGATCAGTCCCTCCGACCCGGATCTGATTTTCTTCACGGACGACGTGGAGGAGGCGATGGCGCACCTGCAGCGGCATGCGGTGCGGCAGTTCGGATTGCGGCGCTACAAGCTGCCCGTTCCCAAGCCGGTGCTGGGGGAGAAGGGCGTGTCGGTAACGTGAGCCGCTACAGGAAAAGCGGCGAGAGGTCGGCGAGACGGCGGGCGAGATCGGCACCGGCACCGGTTTCGGGGATGGCATCGAGGTCGCCGAGCTTCCAGCGGTAGATGACGTTGTAGCCATCCCACTCGCCCTCGGCACCGGTGGCCTGCATCCAGCGGAGGGCGGCGACGTTTTCCGGCATGGTGTAGCCGGTGAAGGTGTCAATGCCGTAGCGGTAGGCGACGAGCCAGAGGATCGAGAGGAGGAGGGTGCCGACGCCGCGGCCGTGGTCGCGGTCGAGCACCGTCGCGGAGATCTCGGCATCGGTGGGATCGTCCTTCGAGCGCCAGAAGCTGGCGGCGCCGAGGCCGGGAAAGCCTTCGCGGGCGGGGTCGAAGACGGTCCAGATGCAGTGGTTCGGGAGATCGCCGGTGAGGAGGCGGTTGAGCATGGCATCGCCGATGATCTCGCCATCGCGGACCCAGAAGCGCTGGTAGCGGGCGTCCGGGGAGAGCAGGCGGTAGCCCTCGGCGACGTAGGCGCGGTCCGCAGGCGTGAGCGGCCGGGCGACGACGGGGGTGCCATCGCGAAGGAGGAGGTCGAGTCGCTCCGGGATCATCAGTGGCATTCAAGCGGAGGGCGGCGGCGGGGCGAAGCGAATTTCATGGTCCCCTTCCCCGCCGCGGCGGCAAGCTGGCGGCATGATATTGGAGATCTGCGTGGATTCGCTCGATTCGGTGGCTGCTTGCGCGGAGGGCGGGGCGGACCGCATCGAGCTGTGCGCCTCCCTGACCGAAGGCGGACTCACGCCGAGCGCCGGGATGCTGGTGCAGGCCCGGGGGATGTTCGCGGGCGAGATCGCGATGATGATCCGGCCGCGCGGCGGGGATTTCGTTTACTCGCCGGAGGAGCTGGCGGCGATGTGCGTGGATATCGAGCTGGCAAGGGAGCTGGGAGCGGACGCGGTGGTCTTCGGGTGCCTGCTGCCGGATGGCTCGATCGACCTGGCGGCGGCATCGACGTTGGTCGCCTTCGAGTCGTTGACGAACCGGACGCCG
>CAMLOZ010000251.1 GCA_946481625.1 uncultured Haloferula sp.
GAATCCCCCGCCGCCACTTCCTATGAAGTCCGCTGGGGCGAGACCTCCCGCAGCTACACCGCCGACCAAATGAAGGCCGGCATCAATCTCGCCAAGGACTTCGAAGCCAACCCGCTCCAGCCCGCCTTCAAGCGCGTCTGGGATGCGGTCGAGGCCAAGCAGAACTACGAGACCCGCCAGATCAAAACCCTCGTCCACGGCCCCGAAGGTGCCGCCGACCTCGAAGCCACCTTCGCCCTCACCGAAAAAGCCCGCACGCCCCTCGCCAAAGCCGTCGCCGAGGCCCTCAAGCCCGTCGAGCACAGCATCTCGATCAAGCCCGCCCCCTGAGCCAGCCACATCCCGCGCCAGCCATAAGAAAGGGGGACACTCCTGTCCCCCGTTCCAAAACTGTCACCCCGACGGCAGGAGTGTCGTCGCTCCTTGTGCTTCTCTCAAGCCTCCCGCCTCTCCCCTCCCGGGATCTCCTCCTTCGCCTTCCCCTTCTGCGCCCGATCCATCGCCCATCCCACCACCGCCATCGCGAGGAAAAACAGGATCACCCCGTAGAACAAGTGCAGCGCCCCCTTCTTGCTATCCGAGAAGCCGTAGTTGTGCAGCCCCACGCTCAGGAAGTTCACCCCCCACCACGAAAAGGACACGATGATCGCCCCGAAGATCGAGGCCATGTGCAAGCCCCACTCCCTGATATAGCCGCCCAACCGCGCGTGCAGGATCGCCAGCGTCCATAGCACGATCATCAGCGCGCCGTTCTCCTTCGGGTCCCAGCCCCAGAAGCGGCCCCACGAATCGTTCGCCCAGATCCCACCCAGCACCGTGCCGATCAGCGATAGCACCAGCGTCAGGCACAGGCAGCCGTACGCCGCCCGCGTGATCGAGCGCCGCAGCGACACGTCGCCCTCGTCCAGCCCGAGCACCCGCAGCATCACGTAGGAAATCGAGATCAGCGCCGAGATCAGCCCGCTCGCGTAGCCGAGCGTGATCGTGATCACGTGCGTGGAGAGCCAGAAATTCGAGCGCAGCACCGCGATCAGCGGATCGAGGTGATCCTTCCCTTCCCCCACCTCGAAGCGCCGCGCCAGCACGATCAGGAAGGCCGCACCGATCGGCGCGATCCCCAGCACGAACTTCTTCTTCGACATCCATAGTACCAGCAGAGCGAAGATCACCAGCGCCATGTCGATGAAGATGATCGTGTCGTACAGGTTCCCCACCGGCGGCCGCTGCATGATGATGCAGCGCTTCACGATCGGGATGATCACGTAGATCAAGCCCAGCACCATGCAGGAGACCGTGGCCCAGTAGCTGATCCTTCCCGCCACGCTCTCCCCCGTGAATAGCATCACCCCGGAGGTGACCGTCGCCATCAGGAAAAACACCAGCGCATACAGCAGCCAGTTCTTGCGGAAGTAATCCGCCTCCAGCGGAATCGACTTGTATTCGCCGCGCTCCTGCGCCCGCGCCACGATGCTCTCCTCCAGCGCCCCGAACTTGTCGCGGAAGGCCCCCTCGCCCGTGTTCAGCGCCAGCACCGTTTCCTCCAGCAGCTTCACGTCCTGGATCGACTGCTCCGGCTCGCGGGTCTCCCCGGTGAAGATGTTGAACATCCGGTCGCCCGCACTCACCCAGGTCGGGTCCTCCTTGTTCGAGGGCGGGAACAGCTTCAGCCCGAAGTTCGACTCGTTCGCGCGCTCCACGATCAGCGTCTGGATCGTCTGCACCTGCTCCGGCAGCGGCGTACCCTTCTGTTGGAAATCCGCCACCGCCTGGCGGATCTTCGGAGCCGCGCCCATGACCTCGCTGATCGGCAGCACCTTGCCGCCCTCGCGCTGCGCCGAGCCGGGCAGCAAGCCCTCGCGCGCGAACTTCATGTAGTTCGTCAGCGCCTCGAAGGTCGCCACGTTCGAGTAGAGCTCGATCGTCTGCGTCTCGATCGTCTTGCGGTTCGCCGCCGGGATCTGGTTGTACGAGTTCGCGAATTGCTTCAGCTTCTCCACCTGCGGTGCGATGTCGTTGTAGCTGTACCGGTCGCGGCGGTCCTTCGTCGTCACGCCGATCGCCTTGAGCACGTCCGCATTGTCCAAGCGGAAGGTCGGCAATTCCTTCGCCAGTTCGGGGCGGAAGAGACAGTCCATCATCCACTCCAGCGGCTTCAGGCGGATCTTTTCGCCATCCTTGCCGATGATGTCCATCGAGCGCTGGCCGTGCAGGCTCAGCATCGTGAAGCCCGCATAGGTCCCGAGCGGCTTCACCCGCCCGCCATCCTGCACCGGCAGCAGCGAGGCCTTCTCGATCGTCTCCTCGTCCCAGGAGGTGTAGGCAGGGATCTCGCGCACCGCCCCCTCGGGGGTGCTATCCTTGTAAACGAGATACACCAGGCTCACCAGGCCGGCCAGCCCCAGGCAAAAAACGATCCAGCGTCCGATCTTCGCGTTCATCTCAAGCGGCTTGGTTGGAGGTCTTGTTTTTCCCGCGGGTCAGGAAGCCCCACAGCTTCAGCAGGAAGTGCAGGCAGAGTCCGAATCCCGCGACGTAGATGCTGTACGTCGGCCACTGATCGGATGGATTCCGCACGACTTCAAATCCGGAAATCGTCGCCTCCCCTCCGTCGCGCGGCGCGCTGTTGATCATCGTGTGCTGGTAAAAGGTCAGCCCGCCGTAGCGCATCGGCTCGTTCATCTCGATGAATACCTTCGCCTCGCGCCCGTCCTCGATCCGCACGATGTCGCTCTCGAAGAACTTCGGCTTCGTCGTGTGCGGGTAATACTCCGACCGCGCGTCCACCAGCCGCACCTGGAAGGGCACCGGCCACACCCGCTTCTCCATCCGGATCGCGAAGGTGCGGCCATCGGCACGCACGGTAAAGGGTGCCCGCGGCGCGAAGGTATCCGGCTCGGGCACCATCAGGATGAAGGGCTCGCCGTTCTTGCCATCGCGTCCCAGCACCTTGGCATGAATACCCGGCGTATCCTGTTCGGTCATTTTCCCGGGATCCTGCGCGAAAAGGAACCAGCCGTCCACGATCGGCTCGTTGCGGGAGGGCGCCATGCTCGCCGTGGAGACCACCCGCGCGTTCTGCACATAGCGCGCGAGTTCCAGATCGAAGGGCAGGCTGGGAATGCGGATCGTCCGCCGCTCATCCGCCTCATCGAGATCCTTGTAATACTTGTCCTCCACGAAGTGCACCGGCCCCACCGGCTTGCCGTCCTTCACCTCGATGATCTCGACCGCCGTCTCGGTCAGGGACTGCGCGAAATCCGAGGTCGTCGGCAACCCCGTCCCCTCCTTCTCGCTCAGCATCATGAGACCGCGTTCTTCCGTGAGCTGCGCCACTCCGCCCGCGATCATCATGAAGATGATCCCGAAGTGCGCGAGCAGGATGCCGATGGTCCTCGGGCTCTTCCGCAGCTTGATGATGCCGCCCAGCGTGAGATTGATCACCAGCAGCGCGCAGACCCAGTAGCCGCCGGGGAGCGGGGGCAGGTACTTGTCCTTGCCCGCCAGATGCGGGAAAAACACCGCGGCATCCGGCCGGACGACGGGCACCGCCGGGTTGAAATACTTCTCCAGCGTCGCGTGCAACCCGTGATGCACCTGCTCCAGCGTCGCCAGCCAGGTCAGCACCAGCAGGATCACCAGCAGCGTGGTCGCCAGGCCGAATCCCGCCAGCCATTCGACAAAACGCGCGGGAAAAGACTTCGTCGGGGCGGTGGACACCGGGGCAGCGGAACTCATCGGGGCAGCAAGTTACGGGGTAAGAAGGCGGGCTTGTTCACTCACCCCGGTTGCGGAGCGCGGCCACGAAGGCTTTCAGTTTCTCTTTCTCCGCCTTCACCTCGTCGGCGGGGCCGGTCATCTTCACGGTCACGATCCGGCCGTCCTTCTCCGCGATGATGCCATAAAGCGCTTGTCCCGGCTTGGCGGGCTGACCCATGCCGGGCAGGTAATCGCCCTCCGCCTCGACCCACAGGCCGGGAATCCCGGTCACGATCCCCTGCTCCAGCTTGGCGATCGCCGCCTCGCTCAGCGGATCCTTGTCGAATTGCCGCAGCCAGCGGTTCACGTTGTCCGCCATCCCCCCCGCCGCAAGACCCACGGCGACATCCCCCCCGGTGCCGAAGCGGTAGCTCAGCAGGCGGAACTGCGAGCCCGGCTGCTCCAGCCAACCCTCCGGCACCATCCCGGCGATGATCGGACCCGTCCCGGGGCGTTCAAAACGCTCGTTGCTGCTCGCGTCCAGCTTCAGGTCCTGGTCGCGCATCGTCAGCGCCCGGGTGTGATCGACCGTCTCTTCCGATTTGCGGCAGGCAGGCAGCAACAGCAGCGCCACGCCGAGGCACGCGGTGAATCCCCGGATTTTCATCGCGCCGCGGATAGCCCCGCCCGCCGCCACGTGCAAGGCCATTCCGGTTCGAAAAATGACCATCATCGCCCCCTATTACCTCTCTTCACGTTTAAAAATTAGTGCTTAGTCATTAGTTATTCCTTCTTTTCTCCCCGTGAGCGCCATCCGCTACTTCAACCGACACACCGGCCGCGAGGAGACCGAACAGGTCTACGGCGAGGGCTTCCTGAAATTCAGCTACGGCAATCCCCTCGGCGCGCTCCCCCTCCACGCCATGGTCAAGCGCGGCGGCTTCTCCCGCTGGTACGGCCGCCGCATGGACAGCCCCGCCACCAAGGCGAAGGTCGCACCCTTCATCGCCCGATACGGCCTCGACCCCGCCGAGTTCGCCGATTCCCCCGACTCCTACGCCACCTTCAACGAGTTCTTCTACCGCAAGCTCAAGCCCGAAGCCCGCCCCATCGCCGGCTCAGCCGCCGTCTTCCCCGCCGATGGCCGCCACCTCGGCTTCCAGAATGCCAGCGCCATCCAAGGCGTCTTCGTGAAGGGCCAGAACTTCGACCTCGGCCAGCTCCTCGGCGACGACTCCCTCGCCGCGAAATACGCCGATGGCTCTCTCGTCCTCTCCCGCCTCTGCCCCGTCGATTACCACCGCTTCCACTTCCCCGCCACCGGCACCCCCGGCACCGTGAAACTCATCAACGGCCCGCTCTTCTCCGTCTCCCCCATCGCCCTCCGCCGCCGCCTCTCCTACCTCTGGGAGAACAAGCGCACCCTCACCAGGCTGGAGACCGCGGATCTCGGCACGGTTCTTCTCATGGAAATCGGCGCCACCTGCGTCGGCTCGATCCTCCAGACCTTCACCCCCGGCAAGCCCGTCCAAAAGGGCGACGAGAAAGGCTACTTCGCCTTCGGCGGCTCCTCCACCATCACCATCTTCGAACCTAGTGCCGTGAAGCTCGCCGGGGACCTTGTCGACTGCTCCGCCCGCCAGCTCGAACTCTACGCCAAGGTCGGCACCTCCATGGCCGAAGCCGCCCGTTAACCGGGAGCTTCCTTCTTACGGGGAGGCGGAGCCTTCCTTGCGCAGGGGGCGGCGTTCGATGGCTTTGCTGCCGACGACACAATCCGTGACCAGGGCGGTCCAGCCGATGCCGGTGCTCCAGAAGGCCACCTGGCGATCCTCCGCCCGGAAGCGGCGCGGGCGAGCGGCCACGAAATGATGAGCCTTCCCGCTCACGACCACCGGCTTGGGGGTGCTCTCGTAGGGTCGCTTGAGTAGATCCAGGAAAAGCGAGCGGTCGAAGAGGTCGGGGGCGGTCAGGCGGTGCTCCTCGATCAGGGAGCGGGCATCGGCGCGGTAGTCCTCCGGGAGCTCCAGCATCTCCGGGACGGGCACGGCGAGGTAAAAGGTGCGCCCGCACCAGGCGGCGTAGCCCAGCACGAGGGCCGCAAGGCCGCCGAAGAGGAAGAGGGCGCGCTTCTTTCTCATGCGGGAGCGGGCATCGTGGTATTCAGGAAGCTAGCGGGGAAGTCGATCCCGCGGCAAGGCAAGGATGTGCTACGATCGCTACGGGATCACTCCACGCACCC
>CAMLOZ010000252.1 GCA_946481625.1 uncultured Haloferula sp.
GGCGTGGGTTTCAGTTCCGCGGCGTCCCGGAGGAAGGCCCATCCGGACGCGCAGGTCCCTGACGGCCGTTTCGCAATCGCGGCGCATGCCTTCGAGACGGACGCGGCTCCAGAACCAATGCCGGGCTGCCCATGCCCCGGCGATGGGGATGAGGGCGAGTAGGATGATGAGTTTCGGCACGGCCCGGACAACTCAGCGTTTCCCGCCGCCCGCGGCAAGCCATGCCTTCGGATCGTCCGGCCAGGGTTGTTTCGGATAGCGGCCCGCCAGATCCTTTTTCATCTGGGTGTACCCGTTTGCCCAGAAGCTGCCGAGGTCCTTGGTCATCTGCCACGGGCGCATGTTCGGAGCCAGAATGTGGACCAGGAGCGGCACGCGGCCGTTCGCGATCGCGGGCGTCTGCCACACGCCGAAGAGATCCCGGACCCGCAGCGCGATCCACGGATCCTTGCCCATTTCATAGGTGATCTTGGGGTTCTGCCCGTTCGCGAGGGCGATTCGCTCGGGAGCGTAGGAGTCGAGAGCGGCGCGCTGCGGGGCGCTGAGCCACTCCTTCAGCACCGGCCAGACCTGCCGCTCCTTGATGTCCTTGTAGGCCACCGCACCGTGGCAGATCTGCGCGATCGCCGCGGCTCGGTCTTCCTCCGACCACCCGGGGAGATCGAGCTCGGGCATCCACTTGCCCAGGCCGTCGAGGCGCGCGCACCACTGGTCCACGGCGGCGTCCCAGTTCTTCAGGATGAGTTCTCCGGAGAGGACTTTTTCGGCCAGGATCCCGGCGGCGGCGTCGAGATTCACGCCGTGGTCGCTTTCCTTCGATTCCAGGACGAGGTCGCGGAACCGGGTCTCCTTGCGGGCCACCACGCGCCTACGGGGTTCATCGTAGCTCGCACCATCGGCGACGTGGAAGTCCTCCGGAAACAATTCGCGGAGCCACGCGGGATCGATGGCCGTGGCGCGGCGCAACTGGACGATCACTTCACGGCCCTCGACCTCGGTGATTTCCGCTGCGACGAAGGCGGCGGCCTGCTTCGCGGCGCTCTCATCATCGAGTTTGCCGCGCCGTTTCCCGACCACGCGGCAGGCCAGGGTCGCTTCGCCGAAGCGGACCGCGAGACGGTCGCTGAAGGACGCGAGCATCGCCCGCTCCACGGCCTCGCGGCGCTTGGCGAAATCCACTCCTTCCCATGGCCAGCCCCGCTGGAGGGCCAGGCGGTGCAAACGGTCGAATCCCTGCGCCACCTCGCGCGCTCCCCGGCCGTGGATGCCGAGCGGACCACAACGGCGGGGATCGAAGTCCATGCCCGCCGCGGAATCGAAGGCGCGCCATTCGGCCTCGAAATCGCTGCCATCGCCCGGATAGACGAAGTCCTTCCGGCCGATCCCGCCGCGCTTCGCGGTAAAGATGCCCTCGCCTTGCACCGCCGCGGCGACGAAAGCCATTTCCGCCACGCAGCCTTGCTCGACGCCCGCGAGCATCAGCCGGGAGTAACGCGGCTCCAAGGGCAGGGCGGCCATCGCTCGGCCTTCATCGGTGAGTTGTCCGGCGGCGTCCAAGGCACCCAGATCGTGGAGAAGGGATTCGGCGCGGCTCAGGCTCTCCTCAAGCGGGGCATCCAGCCACCGGAAATTCCGCACTTCGCCGACGCCGGCCGCCTTGAGCAGCAGCACCACTTCAGCCAGGTCCACGCGGCGGACTTCCGGAGCATCGAATGCCTCGCGCCGGGCATGCTCGCTTTCGCTCCAGAGACGGAAGGCGCGGCCGGGGCCGGTGCGTCCGGCACGGCCTGCCCGCTGTTCCGCGGAGGCCCGCGAGATCTTGCGGATCAAGAGAGTATCGATCCCGCGGCGGGGATCGAAGCTGGCTTCCCGGGCCAGGCCGGCATCGATTACGGTGCGCACGCCTTCGATGGTCAGCGAGGTCTCCGCGACGTTGGTCGAAACGATGATTTTCGGGCGCTTGCCCGGGGAAACCGCCGCCTCTTGGGCGGCCGGGGGCAGGCCGCCGTGGAGAGGGAAGATGTCGTGGTTGCGGGTGAAAGAGGAGTTCTCCAGCGTCTCGACCGTCTTGCGGATCTCGTGCATCCCGGGGAGGAAGCACAGGACATCGCCCGCGTCGGGAAGGGCGAGCGCTTCCTTGCAGATGGCGGCGATGCGTTCCCACACGGGAGTTTCCTGGGGCGGACCTCCGCGGCGGTCGTTGATCTTCGGCCGTTCGGGACGGTAGGCGATCTCGATCGGAAAGGTGCGCCCGCCCGCCTCCAGCATCCTTGCCGGGGCGAGGAAGTCGGCGAGACCGCGGGTTTCAAGCGTGGCGGACATCACCAGAACGCGGAGATCGGGCCGGGCCGACTCCTGCAAGTCGAGGCAGCGGCCGAGGGCGACATCGACCGCCAGGCGGCGTTCGTGGAACTCGTCGAAGACAACGGCTCCCACGCCTTCGAGGCTCGGATCCTCCTGCATCCAGCGCTGGAAAACGCCATCGGTCAGATAAATCAGACGGGTGTCGCGGCCGTATTTCGTGTCGAAGCGGACGGCGTAGCCCACCTCTCCGCCGAGCGAGGCGCCGCGTAGTTTCGCGACCCATCCGGCGAGGAGCCGGGCGGCCATCCGGCGCGGCTCGATCACCAGGATCCGACCGCTGATCCCCGCATCCATGAGCATCCCCGGGACGGCGGTCGATTTGCCCGAGCCGGTGGGGGCCTTGAGCAGCACCCGATCGCGATTTCCCGCGGTAACGGCGGCTTTCAGGTCTTCCTCGATTTCGTGTACAGGCAAACGCACGCCCCGCGAATAGCGCTGATTGCCGGCCTTGAAAACCGCCAAGAGGGGGCTTCGTGCTGAACACTCGCCCAAAAACGGGAAAAACAGGACGATCCGCGGATTCTCGGACGCTCAAGGCCGGGCGAGGCGCTCGATCCCGGCGAAAGACCTTTCGAAAGCCGAACGTTATTGGGATTGCAAGACTGACCGGGTAAGTCCAAGAAAGCGCGCGGCGAGATCACACGATGATAGATGCTGACATCTATTTCGGCTGACAGTTTGGTTTTTTATTCCCATTGCAACAGGGGCTTCGGAGCCCTACTCTTACGATCATGAACACTTTGCTTGGTTTTATCGGCGGTCTTGGCGGTCAGGAAATGATCATCATTTTCCTCATCGTGCTCCTGCTCTTCGGTGCGAAGAAGCTGCCCGAGCTGGCCCGCGGGGTGGGCAAGAGCATGGGCGAATTCAAGAAGGCCCGGGATGATTTCGAACGGGAGATCACACGCTCCGAAGAAGAAGTGAAGCGTCGCGACGAAGCAAAGGCGAAGGCCGAGGAGGAAATCCGCATCCGCGAAGCCGCCGGCGAGGAACCGGTCGAGAAGGCTTGAACATGAAGCAGGCGACGATTTCGCGTTTTCGCGCCCCGGGGTTGCTCGGGGCGTTTTTCTTGTGTGCCGGGCTCGCTCTCTCCGGCTGCCGTGCCAAGCGGCAGACCGAGGACTGGTCGGGTCACAAACAACAAGCTCCCGTCGCGGTCGAGAAGGTCCCGGCGGCACCCGCTCCCGCGGTGGCACCGGTTGCGACGAAGGCACCCGAGCCGCCCGTTGCGGCACCTGCCATCGAGACGGTCGACGCGACGGCGGTAAGGTTCGTGACCTACAACGTCGAGAACTGGCTCACGATGGAGCGATACGAGAACGGCAAGCGCGTGGCCTCGCCGAAGCCGGAGAAGGAGCGGCATGCCGTGGTGCAGGCCTTGCTCGCTGCCAGGCCCGACATCCTGGGGATTTCCGAGATCGGCAATGAAACGGACGTGAAGGACCTGCAGAAGCATCTGGCCGATGCCGGCATGCCCTTGCCCCACTCTCATCTGAACCGCGGTGCGGACGACACCCGCAGCCTGGCGATCCTGTCCAAGTATCCCATCGGCAAAACGGTGAGCCGCGACAACCTTGCGTACCGGATGCAGGGCGAGGAGTTCAAGATGCAGCGCGGTATCCTCGATGCCGTGATCGATACACCTGCGGGTTCATTCCGTTTCCTCGGCGTCCATTTGAAATCGAAGCGCGAGGTCGACGAGGGAGATCAGGAGGAAATGCGCCGGAATGAAGCCCATCTGCTCCGCCGCGAGGTGGATGCCATCCTGAACGGGGATCCGGGAGCGCGGCTCGTGGTTTACGGCGACTTCAACGATACGCGAAACAGCTCGTCCATCCGCACCGCGCAGGGTCCCGGTCGGAGTCCGACCGCTTTGACGACAATCCCGCTCAAGGATTCCCGCGGCCACTATTGGACGCACCATTGGGACTTTCAGGACGTGTATTCGCGCATCGACTACGTGATGGTTTCACCGGCCCTCAAGGATCTTGTGGACCGGGAGCACTCGAAGATCCTCGATGGCGAGGAAGTCGCGGGTGCCAGCGACCACCGGCCCCTGCTGGTGATCCTGAAGCAATAGGGGCTAGCGCAGTTCGATGAACATCGCGCTCAATGGAGCGAGCGGTGGCAGCAACAGGCCTTCCTGCGGGAGGAGTGCCGTGGGCGATTGCGTGTTCCAGCCGGGATCGAGGCGTTCTTGGAACGAGATCTGTCCGTTTCTTCCGAGCCACTTCAAGGCTTCCTCCGGCAAGCGGATCCTCACATCCGTGAGGGTTTCGCTGCCGTGGAAATTCGCCACGACCATGAACGCCTGCCCGGAGCCGGGATCGCGGCGGAGGTAGGAATAGAGCCAGTGCCCGCTCGCCGTTTCACCGGCGACGCGGCCGTAGGCCGGGTTTTCCTTGTTGGCGTGGTTCAGACCGTAGAACCCGCCCTTTTCGAACGCGGGTTCGTGCATCAGTCGGATCAAGCGGCCATACCAATCGCGAAGGGCCTTCTGCTGCTCGCCCAGGCGTCCGCCATCGTAATTCCCGCCGTTCACCCACTTCGTGAACTCGGGCATCGACCAGTAGTCGAAGATCGTGGTGCGGGCGTCATCGCCACCGAAACCTTCCTCGCCTGCGGCGGGTTCGCCCACTTCCTGGCCCGAATAGAGCATCAACGGCCCGCGCCCCATGCCGAAGAGCACGGCGGTCACCGGCCTGCCGACCTTCATGCCGAGTCCGCCCCATTCCTTCGGGCTCGCCAGCCGGACCTCGTCGTGGTTCTCCGCATAGCGCAGGGAGCGGTGGAAGCGGCTGCCGGTGAAGGTGAGGGGATCCAGATCGTTCGCCCACTTCCCGGAGTCGTAGAGCCCTTCCAGGACATCGTACACCGGATCGTCGTACACGGCATCGAAGCCCGCCTCCAACAGCGCGTCGAGAACATGACCGTCCGTGAGCTTCGCGGGGTCGTTGTCGTAGGCCTCGGCGGAGAAGAAGACGGCGGCATTCCTCGCCCGGGCACGCCGGATCGACCAACGCCAGAACTCCATCGGGATCATGTGGGCCATGTCCGCGCGGAAGCCGTCCACGCCCATCTGCTGCCAGTAGGCGAGGATCGCGTCCATGCTCCGCCAGGTGCGGGGAACGGTCTCGGGCGAGGCATCGCGGGGCGGGAGGTGGGAAGTATCGCGGCCGGTGGTGAAGTCGTGGCCGTAGTTGAGCTTCACGGTCTCGTACCAGTCGTCGATGGAGGGTGCCCAGGACGCGATGTTGTTGCCGGTCACGCGGCCGAATTCCGTCTCCTGCGCGAAGAGGCCGCTGCAGCCGGGCATCCCGCCGGTGGGCAGTTTCAAGGGCGGCCCGCCACCCGGATCGGTACTACGTAGGTAGTAGAAGTGGTTGTCGCGGGAGAAGAAGGCCGCCGTGTCGTCGCCGCTTCCGAAGGACAGCTCCGGCTTCACGTCCGAGTGGTAGGAACGCGCGACGTGATTCGGGACGAAATCGATGATCACCTTCAAGCCGTGCGCATGGCAGCGGCCGACCAGGGCCTTGAACTCGGTCAGGCGCTCG
>CAMLOZ010000253.1 GCA_946481625.1 uncultured Haloferula sp.
AGCGCATCCACTTCAAGCCGAACTTCCCCTCCTCCCTTCGCCCCGCCGTCCGCGCCATCATGGTGCCCTGAGCTTCCCGCTCAAGTTGCAGAATGCCCATCGCCGCAATCATGCGAAATGCATTCCCTAACGGTGGCTCTGTTTCCGCATTTCCCTGACGTTCAACGGAAAATATGAGCGGCACAGCCCCTGCAACAACACCGGGGTATGAAACAGCTCCCATGGATTGCAGCAGGGTTGATCTCGGTCGCCACCCTCACCCAGTGCGACAAGGCTGATCGCCAGGTCGAGAGACTCCAAGGCAAGGCGGACATGAGCTTCGCCAAGGACACCTTCGAATCCCTCGCCCGCGGCGACTCGTCCGTGATCGACAAGATCGATTGGGCGACCCTCACCTCGATGGGCCAGAACGTAGGAGCCGCCTATTCCCAGCTCCCTTCCGAAACCGAGAAGCGGAATTTCGAATCCTCCTTCATCACCCAGTTCGCCACCTCCTTCCGCGAGTCCGGCGGTTCCCCCGACAAATTCGAGAACTGGCGTGTCAGCCATCATGACGACCTCAAGACGGAAGTGGCGGCGGACTCCGGCGGCGGCACCGTCACCATCACCGTCACGGAGCGCGATGGTAAGGAGCGCGTCTCCGGATTGGACTTCACCCGCTGATTCGGCGGTGGAGTTGCCATGACAAGCAAGGGCCGGCTTCCGCAAGGAGGCCGGCCTGATTCCGCTGGTCCATCAACAACCCTGAGGGAAAACCCAAAAAAAGCCGCCCGGGAAAATCTCCCCGGGCGGCGTCTTCAAAACTCCGTCTCACGGGATATCCACCCGCAGCCGTGCGAACAACCGCGACCCCGTCGCCAGGGCCCGCGGCAGACGCACCGTCACCCGGTCGATCCCCGCGCCGTAGAAGTCATCCGTCTCGTCGATCACCACCGGATTGGCAACCGGCTCGCCCGGCTCGGCTGTCGCCCAGCCGCTCAAGGTGGAGCCGTACTCCACATAGGGATCGCTCCCCGCCGAGTCGTCCGTCCGTCGGAACACGAAGTCCACATAAGTCGCATCGCTGTTATCCACCGTCGGCAGCAGGGCGTGGGAATTCGAGTCCGGCCCGCTTGGGTCGCCCCCGATCACGAACTCGATCGCGTTCGAAATGCTATCCCCGTCCGCATCCCCCGTGCCTGCTGCCCCGGGAATCCCGTTGGCCGCCGTCCACGTCAGATAAGCGCTCCCGCTCGTCGTCACCTTCAGCGTGCCCGAGCCGCTGAAGTGAACATCGTCCGGCACCGGGGCGGCTGAAGCCGAAGAACCATAGATGCCCGCCGCTTGCGGCATGCCCCCGATCGTCAGCACGGCCACCGTGTCCTCCTCGTTGTGCGGCAGGTCCAGCACGGCGGTCGAATCGAGCGACACCGTCGAGGAGTCCGCCAGCGTCGAAGTCCCCAGCGAGAGCGTCCCGGCGCTCACCGTCGTGTCCCCGGTGTACTGCGGGTCCGCCAGATACAGCATCTGCGCGCCGGCCTTCGTCAGCGAGTACGCTCCGCTCACCGTCCCCATCACATCCATGAGGCCGTTGCCCGATTCGATCGTCGCGTCGCCTTCCAGGGTCACGTTGCCGGTCCAGGTCCCTTTGCCGCCGCCCTCGTTGTAGAGCTTCGAGCCCGCCTCCAGGAAGACGGGCGTTGCGATCGTCCGCGTGCCGTAGGTCCCGGCGCGCGTGCCGTTCTTGATCCGCAGCGTTCCCGTCGCGCCGCCCCACGCATTGTCGGTGTTCTCCGCCCAGGCGAAGCCGTCCGCGATCACGAAGTTCACCGCGCTGCCTCCGGCGTCCGAGCGGAAACCCATCCCGTTCGTGCCCACCTTCGTCAGCGTGAAACCGTTGCCGGTGAGCACACCGGTTCCGGCACCGTTGCCGACATCGAAGCGGCCGCCGTTGCCACCGATCGAGGCATCGCCGCTCAAGGTCAAGGTAAGGATGCCCGCCGCTTCCCCCGGATCGCCAGCTCCCGAGTTGCTGATCGCGCCCAAGCCGTCAGGCCCGCTGCCCGCGATCGTCCAATCGTAGGTACGCCCCACGTTCACCGGGAACGCCCCGTTCAGATCCACCTGCGCCCCGCTCGCCACCGTGATGCCCGAGCTGAAGCCCAGCGCTTCCCAGTGCGTCGTGTACTTCAGGCGTCCCGCGTTCACCAGCACCGGCCCCGTGAAGCTGCTCGTCTGGCCGCCCAGCGTCAGCGTCCCGCTTCCGTTCTTGGTGATCCCCGTCGCACCCGCGATCCCCGCGTTCGCGCCGTTCACCGTGTAATCGCTGGTGTGGTCGAAGGTCACGCTCGAAGGATAGAGCGCGCCGACCATCGCCAGCGTCTTCACGGCTGCCGCTTCCGTGAAGCTCACGTGGTCGCCGTGGAAGAAACTCGTCGCCGCCCCGTTGTCGAAGTTCAGGTCCGCGTTCTGCGTCCAGTTCGCGCTCGCGCCACCGGTCCACGTGATCGTCCCCGGCGTGAAGTTCACCACCACCTGCGAGTTCGCCGTGTCATCCGTCGCCGTCCCGCCGCGAAGCCCGCTCACCGCGAGGTTCGTCGCCGGTCCCGTCAGCGTGTCGTAGGTGAAAGCCGTGAAGCTCGTCGCCGGGCTCGCCGGAACCGCGGTCACAGGCAGGTTCACCGTCCCGGCGGAAATGTCCACCGTCCCCGCCACATCGAGCACGGCCGCCGTCGCTGCGTCCACCGCGATGCTCGAGGTCGCCGCCGCCGTCACGTTCCCCGTGATCGTGCTCTCGCCGCCGAGCGTCGCGCCCGCCTCCACCGTCACCGGTGCGTTCAAGCCGTTGTTCACGTTCAGGCGACCCTGCGTCACCGTCACCGGACCGGTCATGCCGGTGCCGGAACCGTTCAAGTTCAGCGTGCCCGCGAAGCCCGTCCCGCCGGGGTATCCGATCTCCAGCGCGGCGCTGCCGTTCAGCGTGCCGTTGATCGCACCCGTCACGCTGTTGTTCACCACCATCCGCGAGGCCCCTGTTAGAGTCACCGAGCCGCCGATGGTGCCGGCACCCTCGAAGCGGATCGCACCGCGCTTGTCCGCGCCTTCGCTCCATCCCAGACCTTCGATCTCGAAGGACTGGCCGTACGTGCCGCCCACCGCCAGGCAGGCCTGCGAGTTCGCGCCGGTCACGTGCACCACGCCACTCGATGCCCCGTAGGACGCCACGTTCGAGGCCCGCAAGCGCCCGTTGTTGATCCAGGTGCCGCCCGTGTAGGTGTTTGCCACCGAGCTCAGGTTCAGGTGATCCGGGCCCGTCTTCACCAGCGCCAGCGGCGTCGTCCCGTCGAAATCCGTCACCACCACCCCGTTGATCTGGTAGTCGGTCGAACCCCCGTTCGCCACCACCGTCAGTTGGCCGGAGGATGAAGTCAGGAAGCCTCCGCCTGTCCCGTTCTTCAGCCAGTGGCTGTTATTGTGGAAAAGGAATCCTCCCATCGCCACATCGAGGGTCGAGCCGTTCGCGATCACGAAATCCCGGGTCGTCTCGACATTGCCGATCGACTGGCTCGCGTTCAGGTTCGTCAGCGCCGCGTTGTCGTAGTAAACGGAAGTCGCCGTGGCCGTCGTCACGTTCGCCGTTCCCAGCACTTTCTCCGCGTTCGGGATCTCCACCACGCTCGCCCCGTCGTACTTCAGGAAGCTCCAGCGCGTGTGCGCCCAGCCGGGCAGGGGAGCCGTTGCCGGGGTCGCACCGTTGATCGTGCTCAATCCGATCGCCGCATTCGTATTGGCCGAGTCGAACCAGACACTGTCGCCGGTCGCGACATTGATATTGGTGGTGGCCGTATCCACCGTCTGTTCCGCGGCTTGCGCCGTGGCGATGACAGTGAGCATGGCGGCACGCGTCAGGGAGACCCTGACGAAGGGATTCATTACTTTCATGGGTTGATGGGTTGCGCCAGGTCGGGAGCGCACGGGTTCAAAAACCGGCCTCGGGGACTACTTGGTCCTTCCCCCGAGCCGGACCGTGGAGCCTGCTCGGCACCGTCCTTCCAGTCAAATACCCAAGCGGGTAGTCGGATGTTGCAAGATCCCCGGTGGTCCGCACATCTCGGCTCTCCGTCAGATCCGCTGAGGGATCTCAACCGCAACCGGGGGAAACGGGAAGGACCCACACCCTGAAATTCAGCGGCTCGGTCAAATGGATGGGTTCGGCGCAGATCGCAGCCGCATCTCCTTGCAGCCCGCCCTCCCATCCTCCCTGATCCCCACCTGCCTTTCAGATTTCGCGTCTGTTTCGCGACCTTTCGCGGTTGAAACCAAAATCCCCCCCCGACCTCACGACTCTATTCTCATCCCATCCATCCTGGCCCCACATCCTCTTCCTCTGCGTGCATTTGGCAAAACCGGTCACCCCGGCTCCCCCAAGCTCGCCGCCACCGCTTCCACCGCATCCAGGAACGAAGGGAACACCGGCACCCAACCCGCCTCCAATAACTTCCCGTTGCTCACCCGCTTGTGCGTCCACCCCCGCTTCCTGTCCGGATCCCGCGGCCCGCTCGGCGGCAGGGGCCTCCCGAAGATCCTGCTAAGCCCCTCGTGGCATTCCCTCTGGCTCATCGGCCGCGAATCGCAAACATTGTAAATCCCGGACCTCCCCGCCTCCACCAGCCTCAGCACCGCCGCCGCCGCATCATCCCGGTGGATCTGGTTCACGTATCTCCGTCCGTCCTCCTCGATCACCGCCTCCCCGCTCAGGAACTTCTTCAAAATCACGCTCCGCCCCGGCCCGTAGATCCCCGCCAGCCGCGCCACGATCCCGCCCTTGGCCAGCACCAGATCCTCCGTCTCCCGCAGGATCTTCCCCGTCTCCCGCTCCGGTTCCGCCGCACTCTCCTCCGTCACCGCCGATCCATCCGTCTGCGCATACACGGAGGTGCTGGACGTGAAGAGCAGCGGCACCCCGGGGAAGGCTTCGAGCAAGTTCCGGCATCCGTCCCGGTACACCGCCCGGTAGGCATCCGGCCCGCCGCGCCCGGATGCCGCGCAATGCACGATGAAGTCCGGCCGCACCTTCAGCCCTTCCACCGCTTCCCGCGACGAGACATCACAGGCGATTGCCCCGTCATCTCCGGAAAGCGACAGCGCCACCACCTCCCAGCCCGCCGCGCGGAAGTCGCGGGAAATCGCCTGGCCCAGATAGCCATGGCCGCAGAGCAGCAGAGTCGGCACGCCCTTTTCTCGCCGCCGCCATGCCCGATGTAAAGCAAGCGACCTCCAAGGAGCGCCGGCGTCCCGCCGGTGACACTGTCCACGGCATCCCTCCCGGCGTTCCTCGCCCTCCGAGAACGAACCGCCCTCCCGCTCTCAAGCCCGATCTTTCCTCGGAAGTGAGGACACGGAAAGTGGCCTACCTCTTCATCGCCTCCGCGATTCAACCGGCCGCGATGGCTTGGGCCTTCGTATACGCCGCGAAGGGCATCGCCCCGCGAGGCAAAAGAGCCGTCGCCACTCTCGCGGTAGCGACCTGCGTGCTGGCCTCGATCTTCCTCCTTCCAGGTCTCATCGGTTCGGAAAGCGGGGCAGGTGCCGTCCCGCTTGTGGCAGTCTTGTTTTATCTCGCCGGAGGTCTCCTTGGAGCCGCAACGCCGCTTGAGAAACCGGCTTCCGATCCGCCGCTCGCCTGACCTCGGCCGGATCATCCCCCGGCACCCCGGATCCGCTGTGCCGAACCTCCCTTGTTGCCCATTCCACCCGTCGTTGGTGGGGTGGTGACACGACGAAAACCACCCCTGCAGCCAGCCTCAACTTTCCTCCACCCCGGGAGAGGGTGGTCGTGCGGTGCTATTTGGCGGGCCAAGTCGTCAAGGGACCGGATCCGCTGGCGCGCGTCGGACCGTGGTGATGAGCAGCAGCACGAGCACGCCCA
>CAMLOZ010000254.1 GCA_946481625.1 uncultured Haloferula sp.
CACCGCCATGGACGGCATGTGGTTTTCCTGGGTGCTGCGGCTCCGCCCGGTGGTCCAGGACGATCTCGACCGCATGCGCGCGGTGCTCGAGCGGGCGATTTCCCAAGCCATCGACGCCGCTGCCAAGAACGACGAATCTCGAACGACTACTCCTCAGGAACCATGAAAGCATCACAGTGGATCGGATCACTGGCGCTCGTCGGCGCCGTCGCGGCGGTCGGCGTCGGACTGGCGGCATGGAAACGGGCCGATCTCCGCAAGGCGGCGGAGGCGGCGGCAATGATGCCCGAGCCGATGGAAGCGGTGGTGGTGACCCAGGCCCGCGAGGTCGAGCACCGCAGGACCACGACCGCGGTGGGCTCCGTGCTGGCCTTGCGTTCCGTCACCTTGCGGAACGAAATCGCCGGTACCGTCGCAAGCGTTGACCTGACGCCCGGCAAAATCGTCGAAGCCGGACACATACTCGTCGCGCTCGATGTCTCCGTGGAAGAAGCCGAGCTCAGGGCCCTCGAAGCCCAGGCCGCGCTCGCACAGACGACCTTGGGCCGGGTCGAAACCCTCGCGACCAGCAGCGCGAGTTCGAAGAAAGACCTCGATCAAGCCCGCGCCGAGCGCGACGTGGCCCTGGCCCAGACCGAGCGCACGAAAGCGCTGATCGCGCGCAAGGTGATCCGTGCGCCCTTCCGCGCCCGCATCGGTCTTTCGGACCTGCATCCGGGGCAGTATCTCGAAGAAGGCACCGAACTCACCACGCTCCAAGGAGTCGATGAAGCGGTGCATGTCGATTTCACCGTCACCCAGAACATCGCGGCGGGACTCCATGAAGGAGACGTCATCGAGGTCGTAGGCGCGAACAAGGATGCCCCCGTCAGCGCGACCATCGTCGCCCTCGATGCCCGCATCGACCGTGCCACGCGCAGCGCCTGGGTGCGGGCGAAGGTGGCGGACGCCACGAAGGTCCCGCCGCCGGGGGCATCCGTCCAGGTGCGGGTCCCGGTCGGAGCGCCGCGCAAGCTCGTCGCGGTTTCCGTAAGCGCCCTGCGCCGCGGTCCGGAAGGGGATCACGTCTTCACGGTCGTCGCGGACAAGCAAGGCAAGCCGCGCGCCGCCATGAGGCTGGTCCAAAGCGGCGCGGTCCAAGGCGATGAAGTGCTCATCGAGAAAGGCCTCTCCGCCGGCGAGCAGGTCGCCGCCTCCGGTTCCTTCAAGCTGAGGGAAGGCGTGCTCGTCGCCGATGTCGCCAAACCCGCGGACGGAAGCCGCACGCATTGAGTCGCGAAACACCCGGTGCCATGCGCTCCTTTACCGATACCTTCATCAAGCACCCGGTGCTCGCCATCGTGGTCAATCTCGTGATCGTGCTCGTCGGCTGGCGGGCCGTGGGCTCGCTGCCCGTGCAGCAATATCCGAAGCTCGAGAGTTCCTCCGTCCTCGTCACCACGCTCTACTATGGTGCTAGTGGCGAGACCGTCCGCGGCTTCCTGACCACGCCCATCGAGAGGGTCGTTTCCCAGATCGGCGGCGTCGATCACGTGGAGTCCACCAGCCGGGCCGGCGTCAGCACCGTGACGGTGCGGCTCAAACTGAATCACGACACCACCGCCGCGCTCGCGGAGATCAATGCCCGCCTCCAGCAGGTCCGCGCCGAGCTGCCTGCCGAGGCCGAGCCGCCGATGGTCGAAATCCAGCGCGCCGACCGACCCTACGCGACCTTCTACCTCAGCTTCACCTCACCGGAGCGCAGCGTGTCCGCCGTCACCGACTGGCTCGCCCGTTCCTTGCAACCGCAGTTCGCAACGCTGCCCGGCGTGCAACGCGTCACGATCGAAGGCGGCCGCCAGATCGCGATGCGCGTGTGGATCGATCCGGACCGGCTCGCGGCGATGAATCTCACGCCGGGCGATGTCCACTCGGCGCTCCGCCGCAACAACTACCTCGCCGCCGTCGGCCGCACGAAGGGAAACCTGGTCGAGATCAACCTGCTCGCGAACACGGACCTCCGCTCCACGGACGAATTCGAAAAGCTCATCGTGGTGGAGCGGGATGGCGCGATCGTCCGCTTGAGCGATGTGGCGAAGGTGGAACTCGGTGCGGAAGAGCCGGACTACATTGCCAAGCACAGCGAGAAGGAAGGCGTCTATCTCGGCGTCTGGCCGCTCGTCGGCTCGAACGAGATCGATGTGGCGAAGGCCTTGGAGAAAGAGATGGACCGCATCCGGCCGACGCTGCCGGAGGACATCGAGATGAAGCTGGCCTACGACGGCACGATGTTCATGCGCGAGGCGCTCAAGGAAATCAGCAAGACGCTCGCCGAAACGATCCTGATCGTCGGCCTCGCGGTGTTCATCTTCATGGGTTCGATCCGCACCGCGCTGGTGCCCTTGATCGCCATGCCCATCTCACTGATCGGCACCGCGGCGATCATGCTGGCCTGCGGCTTCAGCCTGAACCTCCTCACCATTCTCGCGATCGTGCTCTCCGTCGGTCTGGTGGTCGATGACGCGATCGTGGTGGTGGAGAACGTCGAGCGCCACGTCCGCGAAGGGAAGTCGCGGATCCAGGCCGCACTCATCGGTGCCCGCGAGTTGAAGGGCCCGATCGTCGCGATGACCATCACGCTTGCCGCCGTCTATGCGCCGATCGGTTTTCAAGGCGGCCTCACCGGCTCGTTGTTCCTCGAGTTCGCGATCACGCTCGCCGCGGCGGTGATCGTTTCCGGTTTCGTCGCCCTGACCCTTTCGCCGGTGATGAGCTCGCGCTTCGTGCATGCACGCGGGAAGGAAGGGCGGCTCACCCGCTTGGTGAACCGCGGCTTCGACCGCGTGAAGGCCTCCTACGCGATGATGCTCGATGGTGCCCTGCAGATCCGCTGGACGATCATGGGCGTCGCCGTCGTCATCATGCTCGCGGCGGTTCCCTTTTACCTCTTCTCGGAGAGCGAACTCGCACCGGTCGAGGACCAGAGCCACATCAGCCTCTTCATGGACACCCCGCCCGACTCCACCATCGAGTCGGCGAACCGCGATTCGCTCGATCTCGTGAAGAGCGTCATGGCATTCCCCGAGGCGGACTACATGTGGTCGCTCACCGCCGGGTGGGGCGGCTTCGGCGGCATGGCCACGAAGGGCTGGAAGGAGCGCGAGCGGACGACCGAGGAAATGTATGTGGAGGTCTTCGGCGCGGTCTCGCAGGTGCCCGGCATCCGCGTCTTCCCGCGCCTCGATCCACCCCTGCCGACTTCAGGGCAGCACGATGTCGAACTGGTTCTCCAGACCGACGGGCCGGTCGAGCAGATGATCCAGACCGCGCACGAGATCATCGGAGCCGGTTTCCAGAGCGGGAAATTCCTTTATGTCGATACCGACCTTAAGATCGACCGCCCGGAGGCGCGGGTGCAGATCGACCGCGAGCGCCTGGCCGATCTCGGCATGGACCTTGCGGGCGTGGGCCGGGAACTGGGCACGCTGCTCGGCGGTGCCTATGTGAACCGCTTCAATTACTTCGACCGCAGCTACAAGGTCATCCCGCAGCTTGGCGATAGCGACCGCTCGGCGGTCGGCCCCTTGCTCGATCTCAAGATCAAGACCCCCGCCGGGGACCTCGTTCCGGTGTCCACTTTCACCAGCGTTGAACCGACCACCTCGCCCCGGACCTTGAACCGCTTCCAGCAACGGAACTCCGTGAAGATCTTCGGCGGCGTGACGCCGGGGGTGACAAAGGAGGCGGGCCTCACCGTGCTTGAGGATGCGGCGAAGAAAGCGATGGGTCCCGGCGTCACGATCGACTACGCCGGCGAGTCGCGGCAGATCCGCAAGGAAGGTTCGGCCCTCGTGGTCACGCTCGGCTTCGCGGTGCTGCTGATTTACTTGGTGCTCGCGGCGCAGTTCCACAGCTTCCGCGATCCGTTGATCATCTTGCTCGGCTCGGTGCCGCTGGCGATTTCGGGCGCCCTCGTCTTCACCTTCCTGGGCTTCACCACGATCAATATCTACTCGCAGGTCGGCCTCATCACGCTGGTGGGATTGATCGCGAAGAACGGCATCCTGATCGTGGAGTTCGCGAACGAGCTTCAGGCGAAGGGGCTGGAGAAGATCGCGGCCCTGAAGGAAGCGGCGCAGACGCGCTTGCGGCCGGTGCTGATGACCACGGCGGCGACGGTCTTCGGTCATGCGCCGCTGATCTTCGTGACCGGCGCGGGCGCGGAGTCGCGGAACAGCATCGGGATCGTGCTGGTGACGGGGATGATCGTGGGGACGCTGTTCACCTTGTTCGTGGTCCCGGCCTTCTACTCGATCATCGCGGCGAAGCACGAGAAGGTGCCGGACATCGAGGTGGAGGACGAGCCCGTCGTCGGAGCGATGCCTGTGGCGGGGTGATTGCCGGGAAAATCGGCACCGCCGGCTTGGACTGCGGCCTGCCGCGAGGGCGGGGTGGATGACGACTTTCCCCGTAGGCGCGTTCGTGAGAACGCGGAAGCGACCGTGTGTGTATCTCTACCGACGAGTCCCTGCCTCGCGACTCCGCGGTGTCACCACCGAGCCTACGGTTTTCATCGTAGCGGGGGAACCCGGTTCTTCCGGCTGGGTCGGTCCACGCGAAGGAACATGATGGCGGGATCGGGGAGGATTCGTCCCGCCGGAAGCACGAGAGTGCCTCCGCTACAAGAGGCTGGTAAACGCGGAACACCCCACGTTCTTCACGGCAGCAGGCTGCCGCAGCCCAGGGCGGCTGCGCGGCGACCGACGGGAATCGGGAAGCGCGGGAGGGATCACGCCCTCAGGATCTTCTCCATCGTTTTCCCCTTGGCGAGTTCATCGATCAATTTATCGAGGTAGCGGATCTCCCGCATCAGCGGTTCCTCGATGTCCTCGACGCGGATGCCGCAGATGAGGCCTTTGATCAAGGTGCGGGCGGGATTCATCTCGGGAGCTTCCTTGAAGAAGGTTTGGAAGTCGGTCTCCTTCTTCAGTTCTGCTTCGAGCTGCTTCTGGGTGTAGCCGGTGAGCCAGCGAATGATGGTATCGACCTCCGCTTTATCACGCCCTTTCTTTTCCGCCTTGGCGATGTAGAGAGGATAGACTCTTGCGAAGCTCATCGAAAAAATCCGGTGGTTCGGGTTCGGTGTCATGGGACCAAAGGAGCTCAATTAAGGGAAATGTTAGGTCTCCTTGAAGGGGAATCCAGAGGAAAGGATCCGAGATTCACTTCGTCGCATTGTTCGGAGCCGCTTGTTCTCGACGGGGAATCCAGAGGAAGGGATTCGAGGACGGGCAAAGCCGAATTTCATGTCCCGACGGGACTACGCCCCGAAGCCCCGGGTTGGCCGACGCAGGAGGCCTACCCGGGGTGTCCGCCGGCCGGTTCATCTACCTCGAAGAGGTTGTGGCCGTGTCAGTCCCCGGATCTCCCGCTCCGCGCCGCCTCCATCAATCCCACACGAACTTCTCGTCCCAATCGATATGGTGCTTCTTCAGCATCGCGCGGAACTCATCCTGAAAGCTTTGCTTCCGATGGTGCTCTTCTTGGTTGGCGATGTATGCTTGGACTTTGTCCAATTGAGAGATGCTCACCGAGAAGGCGCCATACCCGGATTGCCATGCGAAATCCCGCAGACCCGGATTTTGAGCTTTGATCCATAAGCTCGACGCCCGTTTCAGCTCTTTGAGCCAATCAGCCTGCGAAATCGTCCGGGCGTGGCGTGCGAGGAGATGCACATGGTCCTCCACGCCGCCGGTGAGAACCGTCGGGCAATCGAGTTTCCGCGAGATCCCGGAGAGGTAGCCATGCAGATCGGCGCGGAGTTCCTTGTCTGCGAGATACGGAACCCGCGATTTCGTCGAGAAGACGACGTGGAGGTAAACGGCGGAGAGAGATTGGGCCATGGAAGGTCGGG
>CAMLOZ010000255.1 GCA_946481625.1 uncultured Haloferula sp.
CACGATGTCGTTGTTCGTCAGCCCTTCCACCCGCGCGTTGTATTCCAGCACGATGTTCGTGAAAAGCGGTCCCGGCTGGAACACGAAGGCGCGGCGGCCGTCCACCTCCTGGAGCACCGGGTTGCCCGTGATGTCACCGGGCAGCAGGTCCGGGGTGAACTGCACCCGCTTGGTCCCCAGGCGCAGGCTCTTCGAGAGGCCTTTCACCAGTTCCGTCTTACCCAGGCCGGGCAGGCCTTCGAGCAGGATATGCCCGCGCGCCAGCACTCCCGTCAGCACAAGCTCAATGAGTTCCTCCTGCCCGAAGAGGACCTGGTTGAGCGCGGCGGACAGCGAACGGACATGCTTGCCGGCGGAGCCGACTTCGGTTTCGGAGGCGTATTCCATTTGTTGTTGGGTTCTAACGATTGCAACCCTCGGGGATGTAGCGGAAATCCGCATGAAGTTGCCATGAAAAATCCGCCGTATTCTTGGAATGCGGGTGGTTCTCATAACCCGTGGCTGCCGCGGCCCGCAGCAGGCCTGATTGCAGCGGCCCCGCCGCAAGGCTGTTTCGAAACTCAATCGGCAAGGACCCGGCGGAAAACCTCGCCCATCACTCGAAAAACTTCTTCAGCGCCTTCTGCTCTTCCGGATCGAGCGCTTCCTTCCACACCCGGTCGCCGCCCGCACCAGTGGATCCCGCGGCACCGCCGGCCCTCGGTCCCACCGCGGACTTGTCCACGTCATGTTCACCGTCCTGCAACTGCAGCAAATCCCCCGGCAGTGCCCGCGACAAGTCCTTCGACTCGACCCCTTCGAGCGCGCCGATGTCCACCTTGTCGCCTTCCTTGCCCAGGACTCCCGGCGCATGACCGGGCCCGCGGTCCACGCCGCCCTTCCCGGGCTGCCCGCCTTCCTTCTCGCCCTCTCCTTCACCCTCGCAATTCCCCTGACCGTCCATCAGCTCGTCCGCCCACTCGTCGCCCTTCCCGCCCTGGCAATCCTTGCAAGCCTGGCAGGCCTTCTTCATGCCCTCCTTGAGCTGCTGCATCTGCTCGGGGCTCAGCTTGCCAAGCGCGTTCGGGTCCAGATTCTTGAGCTGGTTCAACAGCTTCTCGTTCGGCTTCAACGCGCCGTTCTGCAGCCCCTGCAGCGCCTGATCGAATTGATTCAGCAGCTTCTCCTTCTCCGCCGCCGACATCCCGCCGGCGTTCTTCTCCAGGTTCCCCAGCGCCTTGTCCGCGCGTGAGAGTTCGCGCTCCAGCTTCTCGACCGCCGCCGAGTGCTCCTTCTTGAGCGTGTCCGTCGCTTCCAGCGAGGAGTGGCTGAACCATTCCTCTTCTTCCTGGGCCTTCAGCTCTTCGAGCTTCTTCTTCATCTCCTCGATGTAGGTCTCATCGATGACCTCTTCCTGATCGAGTTTCTCCAGATCGCTCTCCAGATTCTTCCACGCCTGCGGTTGGTCGAGATGATCCGCATTCCCTGAAGTCCGGGCGGAAACCGGGATCAGCAAACCCGCCGCGAGAAAGGCAAGCGCCGCGACCGGCGGCACCAGCACCCGCTTCCATTCCCAATCCACCCCCGCATCCACCTTCGGCGGCATCTCCGGCCAAGGTGCCACCCCCGCAGTCGCGGCGGAAAGCGCGTTCCTCAAGCGCATCGACGCCTCGATCCGCACCATCGACTGCTCCGGTTTCTCGAAACGGCGGCGCGCCACCCCCCAGGCGATCCCGGCCAGCACGGCCACCACCGCTCCCGCGGAAGTCCACAGCACCCACGGCTGCGAGTCCGGCAATTCCCGGCGCACCAGCAAGAGCACGCAGGCACCGATCAAGCCCACCGTCACCAGCGGCACCGAGGCGGTCTCGATCCACCATCCCAGGTTGATCTTTCTCGCCACGACCGCGGCCTGCCGGTTCCACGCCGCACGGAGCTTCTCGGAGGATGTTTGCATGATGCGCTGCCTATCATAACGCCGCCGCCACGCTCCGCGATGCGAAAAATCGGTGAATTTCCCCCAAGGAGGGGGTGCGTCCCTCGTCCCTCCCACACCCGGCAAGGCGTGGCGGCAAATCGGGGGTAGAACTAGACGTTCTCAAAATAGGAGGAGTAGCGTTTGGCAATCACCGCCAGCAGCGCTTGGTCAAGTCTGCCGTCCTTGTGGAGTTCGCGCGGATGATCTTTCGATCCCTCGCCCGCCAAATGAGCCAGGATCCGGATGTTTTGCGGATGTCCGGCCGCCTGCCTCAGCGTGTTGACGATCTCCCGGCGCTTTAAGTTGTCCTGAACCTGGTTTGCGCCGAGCAGACCGACCAGCATCTGGGCATAGGCCAGGACCACGGATGCCGGAGCGCGGCTTTTGACGATCCCAAGGGCCGAATCCAGGAATGCGTTGGTGGCGGTGAAGTTCCGGAAATGAGGCAGCAGCATCAATGCCCGGTCCCTTACCTTGGCGTCATCGCGGACGGCTGCGGCGAATACCCGCATCACCATTTCGGCATCCAAATTCGGCAGTCGGCTCAGGAGCGTGATCGCGGACATCCGGGCCAGGACCTTGCCGTGATCGACGGCGGCTTTGGCCAGCAATAGCGGAAGATCGGTCCCGGTTTCCTTCAGGTCTTCGGTCAAAAGAGCGAATTCATCCCGCTTTCGCTCGGTCATGACCGTGAGGATACACAACAGCGCGTTCCTCAACCTTCCGGAATAGATTTCCTTCGGCGTTGTTGGCAAGACTTCGCGGCTTTTCCACTCGCACCAACTGGAAAGCTCGGCCACCAGCCATCTGACGACCAGATCGAACAGCCGGTCGTCGTCGATGTAGGCTTCCACCTCGGGCCAGCAATCCTCGGGAAGGGTCCCGTACCGCTGCATCGACGATTCGGCAAGATCCGAGCAGGTCTTGGCCATGGTCCCGTTGGGAACTCCTTCGCGAAGGCATTCACAGGTGGACGACAGGAACTCCGCCGCCCTCGTATGGGCGGTATCTCGATCCTGTTCCCGGAGCGCCCGGCGACAAACGCCAATGACCAGCCCGTAGGACAGCTCCTCGGGGAGAAGATGTGCGGTGATTCGCCGTGATTGGATTCTTTCCGCCATGATGAGGTGCAAGGCCTCCGGAATTTCGGACGAGGGCTGGTAGAATACCTGGTTGCCATATCCCATCAGGAATGAATCGTTCCAGCATTCGGGATTGTTGGCTAGCTTCTCGGCAAAGGCCGAGAGCGTCTCATTCGTCCAGCTTCCGAAACCGAAAAAGTAAGACAGGCCGGACAGCTGCTCCATTTCGGGATGCCTACACGCTTGCAGCACCTCCGGGGCATCCGCACTGTCAAAGTGCAAATCGTCGAATGCCAGCCAGAGGATGTTCTGGTTGGCTGCGGTGAGACATTTCCGGAAGTAATGACCGACCAGCTTCTCGATGGCTTTTGTTCCCAACACGGACAAACGCCTCCGCCGGTCCCCGCGATTCACATAGGTGAATGGACCTTGCAGGACCAGAAGTGCTCTCGCCGCCGCCCAGTCATCTCCCTCGTGGGCCAGTTCGGAGATCGGCTCGATCCATTCCGGCTCGAGTACCGGGATATTCTCAGCCAGCAACAATGCGGCATGCACCGAAAGCAACTCCGCGATCCCCGCCCCGATCTGCATCTTGTGGTCGCCTTCGACCCAGGAACGCAGACGCGATATCTCCGTGGGAGCCACTTGGCCGAACAAAGGAAGGATGCAGCGCAAGATGCATGCCGCTTCCTCCGATCCGATGTTGGCCAGATCCTCGATGAAGCGGGCGGTGGTCGAGTTCAAGGTCAGTCCCTTGGATCCAGCCTGGGTCAATGCTTGTCCGAGGGCTGTTGAATCGATTGCGGTCTTCAACTGCACGTTGTTCTTCAATGAGAACCAGAGATCTTCGTGGATATCCGAGGACTGGACCGAACGAAGAACGAATTGGCACGCGAGCAGAATGCCGAGCGCTTTCCAGCCATCGGCTGAGGAAGGCGCGTCGGACAAGCACAGCCGTATGACTTCCTCCGTTTCCGCATGCTTGGAATCGCGATTTTCCGAAAGGGCATCCGCCATCTTCCAATCGCTGGAAAGTCCGGAATGCTGCCCGCCGGGAGCGGACGACAATGCGCGCCGGATCGCCTCGAATTCTTCCCGTGCGATGGGGAAGCCATCCTCCGAGGGCGCATCGAGATAATCCGCAAGCAAAAGCAGCATGATCGGATGAGGGCCCGGTTTCTTGAGCAGCTCTCCGGCAACCACGTTGAACAGCCCGGCGCGGAAATCCGGATGAAACCCTCCCGCGACCTCGCAGAGGAATTGGAGGATGAGGAGGAAGTGGTCGACAATCTCCTCCTCCGTCGAGGTGCCGGGCGACTCTGCCAGATAGTCGCGGGAACCGTCGACGAATTGGAAATTGGCCGCTTTGACAATGGCTTCGAGCTGCCGGTATACGATGATCGGTTCCGTCCCGAACTTCATGGTATCAAGGGCCACCGCGAGGTTGTAAACTTCATCGTCGCTTCGACCCGCCAAGGCGGAAGCCCAGTTCTCGGCCCATAAAACCAGCGCGGTCTCGGGGTGCGAGTCGCCAAATTGTTTCATCCCCGTCGGCCGCACCGGCTCCCCGCTGACCTCCGCCATGGCTTGCATGACCATGCGCAGAATCATGGCCGCCTGGTGGTCTGGAAGGCTCGGCAGCCAGCGGTCCAGTACCTTCCAGAGACTGTCGATCCCTTCGTGGTCGGAAGAGGAATCCTTCGAACTGTTGGGCGTGGAAAAGCGGAGTACGGGATCGCGCAAGGAATCGGTGATTCGTTCGCAGTGCCAGACAGCAAGATCCAGAACCTTGGGATCCGTAGGAACGCCGCTGCTCTGACCCGCCGCGAGCAGGGCCACCCACGCCTCCGCCGCAACTTCCGGATCCGTACTGGCCTCCGCCAGTTGCCGAAGGAGAGCCAATAGACTCTCGTCCTTGAAGTCCGTCTGGTTGATAAAAGCGCCTAGGATTTCAACCATGGACGCGGTAGGGTCATGGGAGATGCTCTCCACGCTGAATTCCGGATACTCTTGGATGAGGGTGGTCCGCCCCTCCTGCTTGATATCCAGATAGACCGCCATGTTGTAGATCGTATCCTCCGATCCCCACCGCGTCAGGAACAACTCGGGAGCGTCGTTGATCATGACATCCCTCACGCCGTCATTCTGCTGCAGAAACACCGAGATATCGGCATACTCCCGGACCCAACGGGCGCATTGGAAGTCGCTGAACCCTCCGCACAATGCGATGATCGTTCGAAAGAGCAGGGGGTGACGCTCGCGCAACCGGGGAATCGAGGGGGCTAGCAGGGCCTTGATCGAGGGCTGGAGTTCCAATCGGGGACGGACGACGCGTTCGGCTTCAGCGAGCTTCTGCTCGCGCCAGGCATCGATCGCCCGGTCATGGTTGTTGCGTGCTTGGATACCCGAAGATGAGTCCGGTTTGTCGAACTCCGCCAAGGCTTTTGGCTCAAGGTCGTCGCGATCCAGAACGGCCCGCCGGAGACCTTGGTGAAGAGGCCAGTTCCATTCCTTCCGGTCGTGGCGGCGCGCCTTGGAAAACGCGGAGAGAACCGGCGGGGTGAGCCATCCGCGGTCAACGCAGATTCGAGCCAGAGCCGGGCTCAGGCCACAGTCCTCCTCGATAATCCGCGCCGCCACCCGGTCGAAGGGGTTGTTGCCCTTCGCATCAAGTAGTGCCTTCATCCGCCGCCGCAGCTTGGTGAGACCTTGGACGAACGGCTTCAGAGTCTCTTGTTGCACCTCCGCTTCCCCCCAGGTCTTGTAGCAAGTGACGAGTCCACGGATGGCCCGGTCCAATGAGTCGGGCAGCAGGTCATCCG
>CAMLOZ010000256.1 GCA_946481625.1 uncultured Haloferula sp.
TCGACGCGATCGAGCGCCGCGCCCGGCAAGACGTGGTGCAGCCGGACGACATCCTCGCCTGGTATCGCGTGCGCGACCAGTTCCAGAGCTACATGCTCCACCAAGGGAAGAAGTTCGTGAAGCGTTTCGACGCGAACACCTACCTTCGCATCAACGACATGTGGTCGCGCTTCGAAGGCACGAACGAAGGCGATGCCGAGTCGCCCCTGGACCTCTTCTCACGCTGCGCCGAAGCCGGCCAGCGCTGGCTGGTCTTCTCGATCGATTCGGACTTCTGCTTCTACCCGGAAGAACAGACCGAGCTGACCAGGCATCTCGAATCGGCGAAAGTGAACGTGATGCACGTCACGGTTCATTCCGACAAGGGCCACGATTCCTTCCTGCTGGAGCCGGACTACTACACGCCGCACATCTCCTGGATGCTGGGACAGTGAGCTCTCACGCCGGCGATAGCCGCCACGTCCCGAGAACCGCTCCCATGCGGTAATCCGCGCTCTCCTCGATCTTCCCGCAGCGGAAATAGCCGTCCTCATACTCCGCCCACCACGCGGGACAGGGGGGCAAGAAGGCACCGAGATTGACCACCAGCTTGCCCTGCCTGTACCAGATGCCGGTGCGGTGGAAGTGACCTTTCACCACGATCTGCGCCTTCGGAAAATAACGCGCCGCGAAGTCCGCGGCGACATCCGCCTGCTGCGTCCATACGCGCAGGATTTCATACGCGCGCCGCGGTGGGCGGATCGCTTCCACAACCCGTTGCCAAAACTTCTGCCCCTTCGGATAAGTCGCCGCCCGCAGCACGATCGCGATCTCCCTGGCAAGCTCGATCCGCTTGGCGGGATCGTCCACCGCCGCGCCATGCCGTTCCCATAGCTCGGCCACCTGCGCGTGCCGGGCGAAGGCTTCCCGGCTCCATGGCGAACCCTCGGCGAAGAACGCATCGCCGTGGGTGATCAGGATCCGCCCGCCCGCCAGCTCGACCCATCCGGGCCCGGCCCACCCGGGATCATGATTCCCCGACAAGAAAACGGCTTCGACGCCCTCCTCCGCGCAGAGCGCCTTCAGATCGCCGAGCATCGCTGCGGATTTCTCGCGGAAGATGTTCGCGAGTTCCTGCCAGGTATCCCCGTTGAAGATGACCGTGCCCGCGCCGGCGATCAAAGGGCGCAAGCTTTCCACGGACGCGATGCGCGAGACGCGGTGGCCGAGATGCAGGTCGGAAAGAATACGGACCGGGGGGGTCATTTGGAGGCGAGGGTCCGCTGCCTGACAGCTTCGTAAAGGCAGACACCGGCGGAGACCGAGACGTTCAGGCATTCCACCTTCCCGGCCATCGGGAGCTTGGCGAGGAAATCGCAATTCTCTTCGGTGAGCCGGCGCATTCCTTTTTCCTCCGCGCCCAGCACCAGCGCCAGGGGGCCTTTCAAATCGAGATCGTAGAGCAGCTTGTCCGCATGATCCGAAGTACCGACGATCCACACCCCGGCCTTCTTCAGGTGCTCCATCGTCCGGGCGAGGTTCGTGACCTGCACGAAGGGCACATGATCCGCGGCACCCACGGAAATCCGCCGTACCGTTTCCGTGATCCCGACCGCCTTGTCCTTTGGCGCGACCACGGCATGCACGCCCGCGCCATCCGCGCTGCGGAGGATGGCACCCAGATTGTGCGGATCCTGCACGCAGTCGAGGATGAGGAGGAAGGGCGCGGTCTTCTCCGCCACGAGTTGCATCAGATCGTCTTCGTCCAAGCTCGGGACGGACGACGCATCGCCCTGCGGCTCGTGACGGCGGGCGTGGCGGTTTTCCCGGGCTTCGTGCTCGCGGCGGCGGGGCTTCATGGCGCGGGAGAATGGGCATACGCACCCCGCGGTGCAAGAGCGCCGCAAGCGGAAGACCGGCTTATCGCGGGAAAAGAAAAACCCGCCGGCACCGTTGGGGGGAACGAGGGCGGCGGGTGTTTCCGTGGGGGTCTTCGTCCGGGGGGAGACGAAGTTCGGGGGGATCTTGCAAACTCGGCCGGCGGGGGGATGCGGCGTTGCTTACGGGATCACCATGTCCGATTTCACCCCCGCCCGCTATCACGCAATCGCGGAGCCGTGAACGCACGTATCCGCCGACCTCGGCCTCTTCAATCTCCCCGGTCCAGGGCGTAGGCGGTCATCACCCCGGCTGCAATCGCAACCCCCATGAAGACCGGCGCACCGAGGACAAACATCCCCGCGCCGGCATGACCGGACAGCAACGCGAACACGGTGCCGGTGATGTACACCAGCAGCGGCATCCCTATGCCCCAGAAGATCGCGTTGCGACCGGCCAGCAGCGAACCCGAAAGGGAAACCAGAAATGCCATTGCCACCGACCCCAAGGCCATCACGAGCGCTTGGCCGGCCCAACCGGAATCGCCGGGAGCAAACCACACGCCCGCAGCTCCGCCGAAAAGCAGCGCCCCGCCGAAGGCGATCACGCTCGCGATGATCCCCTCGCGCGAACCCGTCCAGAGACCCGGCTTACGCGACCCCTCGAGGTCGCCATCCCGGGGATCCCCACCGCCGGGCGGACCGGAACGCACCATGAAGGAGCTGCGGTCGGGGCCTTCCGGGAATTCCAACGGGAGGGGGAGCTTCGTGGTCATCACACCTCCAATCGCAATCGGGTAACCCGATTTTCAAAATTAACGAAATATCGACCAACCCTGAATCTTCAGCGCTGGCGAGTCTCTTCAAACACGCTGGCCGCGGGAAAAGAGGCCGTCGATGAAGAACGCGCTCATGACCCCGGCTGCAAAGCTGAGACCAAGGAAGAGCGGTGCTCCGTAAGCGAGACTGATCGCGCCGTCCCGTCCGGAAACGAGGGCCATCAAGGTGCCTCCAAGATAGACCAGAAGGGGCATTCCGATGCCCCATCGGACGGGATTCCGCCCGAAAATCAGGGATCCGAGGATGGATACGACGGCACCCATGCCGAGCGCGCCGAGGGAGAGCTGGAGGGATCTGGCCAGGAAAGATTCGGAGACAAGACCGGTGCCGAACCAGTTTCCGGCAGCACCGCCGAAGAGCAGCGCCGAAGCGAGGACGAACAGCGATGCAGACCACTTGCAGGTCCTCGAAGCCGTGGATGGCCTCATGAGGATTTCCACCGTAGGCCCGGTTGTAAATTTAGATCCCCCGATCACGCCGTTCAGAAAAACCCAAAATTACCTGTTAGTGCAAGCTTTAATGTTCTGAAATTTTTAGAAAACCTTCCGGTCACGATCGCTTCTCTAAAAAACGGGGCTTCATTCCTCGAGAATGAGCCCCGTTCTTGAAAATCGGGTTCCGGCATGAGCCGGGTTCGCCGTTCAAAGCCGGATGATACCACGCTGCAGCGACACCGACACGGCTTCCGCCCGGTCGTGCACGCCGAGCTTTTGGAAGAGCGACTTCATGTGCGTCTTCACCGTCTCCTCGGAAATGAACATGGCCGAGGCCATTTCCTTGTTCGTCCGCCCGCGCGACACCAAGCGCAGCACGTCCAGTTCCCGCGGGGTGAGACTGGGGCGAATCAAGCGGTCGGCGAGTCGTGACGCGATGGCTTGGGGCAGGTGGCGCTCGCCTTCATGGATCTGCCTTACCGCGGCGACCAACTCCTCGCTCGTGGTGTCCTTCAGCAGATAGCCGCGCGCACCGGCCTCCAAGGCGCGGAAGATATCTTCCTCGTTGTCGTACGTGGTGAGGACCAACACCCGTACTGCCGGATCGCGCGCGACGAGGTCTTTGATCGTCTGGATGCCATCGCCATCCGGCATGCGCAGGTCCAAGATGTAAACATCCGCCGCCTCCGCAGACTCGATGACCTCGCGGCCACAACCGGCTTCCGCCACCACCTTGAGATCGGGCTGGCTGTCGAGAATCGCCGCGAGCCCCGCACGCAGCGGCGGATGATCGTCGGCCAGGAAAATGCGGATGGCTTTCTTCATGTCGGTAAGGTGGCGGATACTTCGGTGCCTTCGCCGGGCATGCTGTCGATCGTGAGACTGCCGCCCAATGCCGCCACGCGCTCGTGCATACCGGTCAATCCATAGCCTTGACCGACACGTTCCGCGACATCGAAGCCGCGTCCGTCGTCGATGACCGTGAGCGTGACCCAATCCGCGCCGAAGCGCAGGCGGACGACGACCTTTGCCGGGGCACCGTGACGGATGGCATTGGTCATCGCCTCCTGGCCGATTCGGAGCAATGCGCTCTCGTGATCCGCCGGCAGAGGACGCGGGGTGCCCTCGATCTCCTGGCTGCTGGCGACCTTGCCACCGCGCGTGAGGTCGTGGGCGAACCGCTGGAGGGCTGTCGCGAGGTCGGCCTCGCCGAGTGCAAGCGGGCGGAGATTCCAGACGGTGCGGCGGGCTTCCCTGAGGCTGTCCCGAACGAGCCCGCGTGCGGTTTCCAGGTGATTGCGTGCCCGCGGGGCGTCCGCGCCGATCTCGTCGCGGACGCACTCCAGTTGCAGCGAGATGGAGGTGAGGCCCTGTGCCAGCGAATCGTGGATCTCGCGCGCGAAGCGTCCGCGCTCCGCGAGCACCGCCTCGAACTCTCGCCGTTGCGTCTCCTGCTCGCGCAGGCGCTTCGCGCGGACCAGCGCGTAAATGCCCAGCATGCCCATGATGATCACCGCCGCAGCCATGACGACGCGGCGGGTGGTCCACCATGGCGGAAGCGAAAGCACCTTTACATCGGCCGGGGTCCGCATGCGCAAGAGCAGCTTGTCCTCCTCCTGCAAGGGCGAGAAGGCACCCGCCGAAGTGATCTGGGCGATCCCGGTCACCCGCATCCGCGAGCCCGGCACCAGATCGGGCAGCGCGCCATCGTGCGCGGCGAGCAAGCCCCGGAAGATCATCCCGGGATCCCGCAGCTCGATGGTGGTGCCGTCTTCGCCCCGGAAGAGATCGAGCAACTCGGCATCGATCGAGACGAGTTCGGATTCGTGACGGGCGTTGAGGACTTGAAGCGACTCCATCGCCAGCGCCTCGGGGGGACTCCCCTCCCCCAGAACCTTCGCGCCGCGTGCTCGGAGAATCGGCTTCATCGCGCCGACACGGGGCCAGCCGACCGCTTCGACCTGCGAGCCCGGCCTTGCCTCGACCGGCTGGGCGGTCTGGACCCAAAGCCCGCCGCCATCGGTGCGCAGGAACAAGCCGCGCCCCGGTACGGTGAGGGTGGCGATCCCCCGCACCCACACGAGGTCCTCGCCGCCCGCGCCCTTCAGCCGGAAAAGCTCGTCCGCCCGGACCAAGCGCGGCTCGGTTTTCGCACCGGACGCTTCCAGCGACACCACATCGGCGAGCGAATTCACGCGCAGGAAGCGGCGGGTCATCTGACGGCGCGCATTGAAAATCGTGGCCGCAACTCCGCGGATACGCACGGGACTCTCCGCCAGATCCCAAGGCACCGACTCCGGGGGCAGCGGTCCCTCCAACAACACATGGAAATCGCAGGGGCCGGCCTGGCACTCGAAGATGATGTCGCCGGCGTTCACGAAGACCTCCCGCACCTGTGCCTCCACGCTCACCCATTCACAGTCCATCTCCGGCCGCGCGAGCTCCAAACCGCTGACGGGCCTGGGCTCCGGCAAGGCATCGTGCCCGAACACCCGGATCTCCACCGGCCGTCCGTCGACACCCCGGATCACCGGGGCGAAAAGTCCGGGATCCGTGATACCGATCACCTCCACCCGGTCGCCGGGGCTCGGCCAATCGTAGTCCCCTTCAAGCGGCTGCTCGATGAAGCCCCCGCTTTTGCCATCGTGGATGAAAAGGGTCAGCGCGGACTTGTTA
>CAMLOZ010000257.1 GCA_946481625.1 uncultured Haloferula sp.
GTCGGGCCGGATCCAGGTCACGTGCTTGTCCGCCTCGAAGGGGACATGGGTGACGACGCGCTTCTCCATTTGCTTGAGCAGGGACCGGCGCTTGTTCTCGGTGAAGCCGGTGCCCACCTTGCCGCGCGGCACCAGTTTGCCATTCTCGAAGGACCCCAGCACCAAGGCGCCGAAGGCGGGGCAGGAGTTCCGGGGCGGCGTGAAGCCGCAGATGACGAATTCCTGGCGCGGGCGGCATTTCGATTTCACCCAGTCGCGCCGGCTTTCCGGGAAATAGCGGGCATGGGCATGCTTGCTGATGATCCCCTCCAGCTCGAGGCGGCAGGCCTGGCGAAAAAGATCGGCACCCTCGTCGGCCGTCCAAACCTTCGATCTCCTGATGGGGCCTTCCTCCGAAGGAACGAGCTTTTCAAGATGTTCAAGCCGCTGGCTGAGCGGCAGGTCGCGCAGATTCTTGCCGTCGGCATTCAGCAGGTCGAAGGCGACGAAGGCGATCTTCTCCCCGTCTCCCTTCAATGCCTCCTGAAGGTCGCTGAAGCTCGTCCTGCCTTTCGGGTCGAAGACCACCGCCTCGCCATCGAGGACGAAGTCGCCACTGCCGAGCTTCTCGAGCCGCTTGGCGAGTGATGCGAACCGATCGGTCCAATCGAGTTGTTTGCGGGTGAAGAGCCGCACCTTTCCTTTCCGGCGCACCGCGATCAAACGATAACCATCGTACTTGATTTCGTGCAGCCACTCCTTGCCCTGAGGCACGGTTGGGACCGGCCGGGACAATTGCGGTGCCACGAAGGCGGCAGTTTCCGAAGCGGGTTCGGGGATGGCTCCGGTCGGATGCGTTGCCGGATCAAGCTTCCGCAGCAGCCAGTTCGGTTCCTCCTTCATCCGTGCCAGGAGGTAGGGGCCATCGAGCCGCTTGCCGTGGAGGATGAACTTGAACTTCCCTTTTGCGAAGTCGCGCTTCCAGCCGCGCTCAAGCGGCTCCCAGATGCCGGTGTCCCAGATGGCCACCTTGCCGGCGCCGTAGTTGCCCGCGGGGATCTCGCCCTCGAAGCTGCCGTATTCGACCGGATGGTCTTCCACGTGTACCGCAAGACGGTTGGCGCCGGGATCTTCCGGGATCCCCTTGGGCACGGCCCAGCTCACCAGAACCCCGTCCATCTCGAGGCGGAAGTCGAAGTGATGCGATCGCGCGTGGTGCTCCTGCACGACGAACATGTAACCCTTCTCCTTCGAGCGCCTTGCCTTGGGTTCGGGGGTGACCTTGAAGTTGCGTTTCCCGCGATACTTCTCAAGCGGAGCGGCGGGCCTTTTTGCTGGCGGACTTTTTGGCATGTTTCGCGGCTTTCTTGGCAGCCTTCTTGGCTGCGGGTTTCTTCGCGGCGGGCTTTGGCTTTCTTCCGCCAATGCTTTGTTCAAGGTAAGCGGCAAGATCGACCACGTTGCCACGGGACCCGGGTTCCTCGGAGTCGCCTTCCTTGACGTCCTCGACGGTCTCGCCGCTGCGGATCTTCTTCTCGATGTAATCCATCAGGGCCTCGCGATACTCGTCGTGGTAGTTCTTGGGATTCCATTTCTCGCTCATCTCGTCGATCAGCCTTTCCGCGAGTTGCATCTCCCGCTTGGCGGGTTGCCACTCCTTGGCGGAAGAGGACGGAAGATCGAGTTTTGAAGAGGCTTTGATCTCTTGGGGAAAGCGCAGGAGCATTAGCACGAGGACGTCGTCCCGCACGAACATGGCGGATAAATATTCGCGCGTCCGGATTACGACCCGGGAGATGCCGGCCTTGCCGGATTTGCGGAGTGCCTCCCGCAACAGCGCATAGGCCTTCATCCCCCGCTTGTCCGGCTCCAGGTAGTAGGGCTTGTCGAAAAGCAGCGGATCGATCTCGTCGAGCCGCACGAACTCGGAAATCTCGATGGTCTTTGTGAGCTTCGGTTCCACGGCCTCAAGTTCCTTGTCGGAAAGGAGGATGAACTGCCCGTCCTCGTGTTCGTAGCCGCGCACCATTCGGTCCCAGGGCACTTCCTCCCCGGAGTCGGCGTTCACCCGTTCATAGCGGATGCGTGCGTGGTTCTTGCTATCCACCATGTGGAGCTGCACGTCGGGTCTGGCCTCCGCACCGGTGAGCGACACCGGGATATTCACCAGACCGAAAGCAATCGACCCTTTCCAAATGGAACGCGCCATGAAGGACTGTTTTGCACGTCGCGTGCCGTGGCAGCTTCGCCACGGTTTCGAGCTTTAGAATGGGGAAAGAGTGCAATCTGCCATCACAGGAGGCAGGCAGATCGCGCAAAAACGAAAAGGCGGACGCGACCGTTGCCGCGTCCGCCTTTGGATGTCGCGGCAAAAGAAGGTTTCAGAAAGCGGCGCCACGACGCACACGCGGATTATACTCGTCCGTGGTCAGGACGCCGTCCTCGTTGTCATCCAGCCTGTTAAACTTGACGAGGACTTTGGCGGAGGCCGCGGTGCGGGGAAAGACGTAGCCATACTCGGTCAAAGTGAGTTCGCCGTTCGCATCGAAGTCAGCGAGCTCGAAGACCGAAAGGTTCGCGCCAGCCTGCCCGCGCGGGCCGCGCTTGTAAGCCTCCCATTCCTCCCCGGAGACGGTGCCACTCACGTCGCCGTCGGCCCGTATGAAGAATCGCCGGACGGAGATGATCGGGATCTTGGCGTTGAAGGTGGATGCAAATTCATCGAAGCTGAGGGAGCCATCGACATCCTCGTCCGCCTTGTCGAACAACTCTTCGACCTTCGTTGGCGCGGGAATCGTGCCGGTGAAAATCAGGTATTCGTTCAAGTCGATGGAGCCATCCAGATCGCGGTCGGCGGAATTGAACCTCTTGGTCGCCGCGCGCACCGAGATGCCGGCGTCCAGCGTGGTGGTGAACTCCGCCAAGGTGAGGGATCCGGAGACGTCCAAATCGGCCGCGATGAAGGCGGCGTTGGGATCAAGGATTCCCGCATGGGCAGGTGCGCCCGCGGCAATGAGGGCGGCAGCCGCGAGAAGGGGAACGAAGGGACGGGTTTGATTCGGTTGGTGTTTCATGGAGGCTCCCACCCAAGCAGCACGCAGGCCCGGGGCCTCGGTCCGATGCCTTCGGATTGATAGACAATTCATTATAATGAAATTCCTGTAATAATGCGGAGAGGAGGGGGTCTTCTCAAACGACCGCCTGCATTGCCGGACGCACTCCCCTTTTTGCAAAGTGCCATTCCGGAGGGACCAAGTACGGTGACAATAGTAGAGCCGGGGTGCCTCGCGGCGATCCCCGGCCCTTGCGATGGATGGAGTGAAGCTGTTGGTCTTATTCTTCCTCCACGGTGAACTTGACGCTGGGGATGTGGACGGAATCCACCACGCGGTACTCCTTGTCCACCGCGACGACGTTGCCGCCCGCGACGTAGTATCGGACATGGCGTTCTTCCGCGGGCGGGAGAAGTTTCACGAGCTGCGGCGGAGCGGCGACCAGATAGGGGCGCTCCTGCTCGCGGACGATCACGCCGGGAGCTATGGCGGAAGTACGCCATGCGGAAGGGATTTTCTCCACGACCACATCGCTGTAGATTCCGGGCGGCAGGCCGTAGCGCTCTTCCTTGTACGGATCGAAGTATTTCACCACTTTGGTCCGGAGCGCGGGGTCGAAGGTGCGCGTGGTCGTGGTGGTGGTTTCAGTCACGCTTCCGTCGGCGTGCTCCGTGGTTTCCGTGGTCTCGGTTGTTTCGGTGACCTGTGCGGAGACGGGGAAGAGCAGAAAGCTTCCCAGCCCGGCGATTCCGAATGCTTTGGCGATGGTTTTCATGGGAATTGATGGTTGTGGCCCGGCGGGCGCGGAGATTCCGCCTCCGGGTGGTAGTTCGATTCTCGCAAGGCACGTGCCATGGTGGTACCCGATCCGCCAGGGAGCGGGTATGGAAATCCGCCCAATCGCCGGCCTCGTGGCCTTGAACCTTTCCGCCACGCACCTCTCCTCCATCCCGATGATCGGCAACGACCGCGATCACCGCCACGATCCGGTGGTCAAAGCGAAGAGTACCGATCGGTGAATCCGAGCAAATTGCTTCCGCGATCATGCGGAACGCATTGCCGCACCTGTCAGGGAGCAAGCACCTGCAACCGGTAGAAACGCTTCCCGTTCGTCACCGCATCCTTGACCTCCACCGGTGCACCCGTGCCCGTAAAGATCGAGCCGAGTTGGTTCCAAGTGGCCAGATCCGCGCTCCAATCGACCCGGTAGCTCCGGTCCGCCACACTGGGAAAGGTCATTACGAACTCCTGTGTTGAGAACCCGCTTCCCGCGGAAGCGACCGAAAGCGCGAGCTTGCTGTTTTCGTTTCCCGGCAGGGTGCCGCTGAGGTATCCCTCCAGATTCGTGAATCCGTCGCCATCGGCATCGGTGGACGCGGTTTGTGCGAGGCTGGCAAAATGGTCGCTCTCCCACCAGTCGGGCAGCGTGTCGGAGTCCGTGTCGGTCATCTTGAGAAGGTTCAGGGTTCCTCCCCGGGATACCTTCCCGGAGAGCGCGCTGACCGTGGTGACGTTGTTCAGGATCCGGTTGATCCTCTGAGCCGCTGTCTCGTTCGGGAAATTGAGTGCCGCGAAGGCGACCGCGCCTGCCACGTGCGGCGTGGCCATCGAGGTGCCGTCCATGAACTGGTAAGCTGCCGCCGTATTGACCGATGCGGTCAGCGTCGCGCTCGCCGGCAGGCTGGAGGCGGCGATGGCCTGGCCGTTCGCCTGCGAGATCCGGAGTGCCGGAATCCAACTGCCGGCGGCACCGAGCGTCCACGGGTTTGTCGTGATCGACCCCGAGGTATTGTCGTAGATCACCGCGGCCACGGCTCCGGCGGCCATCGCGTTCGTGACCTTCTCTGCGAAGGTGAGGGTGCCGCGTTGGATCAAGGCGATGTTCCCCGCCACGGCGGCGGGGAAATCGGTCGCTTGCCCGATCCCGCAGGAGTAGATCGGCTTCACGAGCCCCGAACTCGAAGTACTGCCCGCATAATCAATCGCGGCGGCGGCGTAGGTCGTCGTCCCGATCTTCAGGGTCGTCGTCGCGGGGGCCAGTGCCACAGGCATCGCGGAGTAGATGTTAGTACCCGGCGCACCGATATCGACGCTGGCCGCGCCGTAATTCGAGAAGCTGGCGAGCTGGTTCGATTGGGTGGTTGCCGCCACCGAGATGATGTTCGAGGTGGTGTAGTTGGCCGGGTAGCTCGCGGTGGTGTCGTTGTTCGCCGCCTCGTTTCCCGCTGCCGCACACAAGACGATGCCCGCGTCCCTCAACGCCTCGATCGCCGTGCGTTCGCTGGTGGAGGAAGAGGACCCGCCGTAGGAGGCATTCACCGCCACCACGTTCACGCCGCGCTCCTTCAGGCCGATCACGTAATCCATCGCGGAAAGCACCGCGGAGGTGGAAAGGCTCTCGCCATCCGTCGAGACCTTCAGAGGCAGCACCTTCGCCTTGTACTGCAGGCCGATGATGCCGGTGCCGTTCAGGCCCGTCGCGGCGATGGTTCCGGCCACGTGGGTGCCGTGCTCGCCGGAGTCCGTCATCGTCGCCGTACCGGACGCGAAGTCGTAGCCATGCACATCGTCCACGCGGCCGTTGCCGTCGTCATCCACCGAGTTGCCCGCGATCTCGCCCGGGTTGGCCCAGACGTTGGCCGCCAGATCGGGATGGGTGATATCCATGCCGGTGTCGATGACGGCGACCACGACCTCCGTCGTGGAGGGGCGTGCCATCGCCCACGCCTGGACGAATTCCGTATCTGCACCGCTGGTCCCGA
>CAMLOZ010000258.1 GCA_946481625.1 uncultured Haloferula sp.
TCAACAGAGCCCACCCGATCTGATTTCCCAACTCGAGTTGTTGCAGGAACTCATACGCCGACCCCACCATCCTCTCGTCCGTTCCCGCCGCTGCCGTGCGCCGGGCAAGTTCGTCCCTCCCCCACATCACAAAGGCCACCCGGCCGTAAAAAATCACTCCCGCGGCCACGGCGAAACCCAGCATCCAGCTGAACCAGCGCTTCTCCAACGGCCCCGCGAGCGAGTGATCCGGTAACTTGATTCCCATGGTCGGGCCGCAGCATGCCTGCGACCACGCCCGCGCGTCGAATCCAAATCCATCCCTAGTTCGTCTGGACTCCGGCATCCTGGCTCCCGACTCTCCCCCCATGTCCGACACCGCCGCCGCGCTGAAAGCCATCCTTCTCGAAAAGTCCGTCCGCACCGGCACCTTCACCCTCGCCTCCGGAGCCCAGAGCGATCTCTACATCGACTGCCGCGTCACCGCCCTCGATCCCTTCGGCGCGAACCTCATCGGCCACCTCGGCTGGGCTGCCGTCCGCGACAAAATAAAGGCCGAGGGCCTCAAGATCGATTCGATCGGCGGCATGACCCTCGGCGCGGACCCGATCTCCCTGGCCGTCGGCATGACCAGCGCCGTCCAGAATCCCGACGAAGCCCTCCAAGTCTTCACCGTCCGCAAGGAACCGAAGGGCCACGGCCGCGGCAAACAGATCGAGGGTAACTTCGCCTCCGGCCAGACCGTGATCGTCGTGGACGACGTCATCACCACCGGCGGCTCCACCCTCAAGGCCATCGACGTGATCGAACGCGAGGGCGGCAAGGTCGCCTTCGCCCTCGTCCTCGTGGACCGGGAGGAAGGCGGCAAGCAGGCCATCGAGGCCCGCGGCATCCCGGTTCTGGCGCTCTATTCCCGCAGCACCCTGCTCGGATGAGACAGTAGGGGATTGAAACCCGCAGGAAGCTGGTGGTGTATGGAGGCGGAACATTCCAAATCCATGAAACTTCCGATCACCGCTTCCCTCCTGCTCCTCGCCTCCTCCCTCCACGCGGAGGAAAAGCAGCTCTTCAACGGCAAGGACCTCACCGGCTGGGAGGGCAATCCGAAGCTCTGGTCCGTTCAGGACGGCGCCATCACCGGCAAGACCTCCGACAGCGGCGACACCAAGATCAATCACAATACCTTCCTCATCTGGAAGGACGGCACCGTCGCCGACTTTGAACTCACCTTCAAATACCGCATCGAGAAGGGAAACAGCGGCGTCCAGTACCGCTCGAAGAAGCTGGAAGACGGTGCCTTCGGTCCCATCGTTTCCGGTTACCAGGCCGACTTCGAAGCCGGCACCACCTACAGCGGTATCCTTTATGAAGAGCGCGGCCGCGGCATTCTGGCCCAGCGCGGCCAGAAGACCGAGATCGAAGCCGCTTCCGGGAAACCCGACTTCAAGGTCAATGCCACCGGCAGCGTCGGCGACTCCAACGAAATCCAAGCCGCGATCAAGCACGAGGACTGGAACGACTACAAGATCGTCGCCAAGGGCAACCACGTGCAGCACTTCATCAACGGCAAGCAAACCGTTGACGTCACCGACAAGGACGCCGCCCGTGCCCCGAAGGAAGGCATCCTCGCGCTCCAGATCCATGTCGGACCCGCCATGGTCGTGCAGTTCAAGGAGCTCCTTCTCAAGACGGAATAAGCCGCGGCGGCGCGCGCTCTCCGGTCTCTTGTCTCTGGCTTCTTGCCTCTGACCAGTGCAGGCTCGCGCCGTGATCTCCCGCCGCAAGATCAAGTATGACGTCTCCGCCCCGCTGAGACAGTATCTCTACCATTACGACCGGCTCCGGGAGATCCCGCTGGTTTACGACGATCTCGCTCGTTTCGCGGGCTCCATGCCCTACGAGGACCCGCGCGGGAAGGAGACCCTCTGGCTCACGGTCTATTATACCCCGGAACTCATGGCCGAGCTACGGCCCAAGCTCACCAAGATCTACGCCGAGCTGAAGATCGGTGGCGAAACCGACCTCCACGAGCACCTCACGGTGGACCGCATCGACTTCGGCGAATTCGGCAACTCGCGGCCCTTCCGCATCCGCATCACCAACCTCTACAACGACAACTCCGACTACTTCTACGTGAAGCAGGCGGATGCCTCGCGGATCTACGGCCTCGAGCTCGAGCACATCCTCTCGCCGAACCGGATCAACTACCTCGTCAATGGCAACACCCTCATCGAGGAACACATCGCCGGCGTGCCGGGAGACGTCTTCCTCGCCGATCACCTGCCGCGTCCCGAACTCAACAAGGTCCGCATCGCGAAGGAATTCACCAAGTTCAACGAGCGCTGTTTCATCCGCCTGCTGGGCGACATGCGCAGCGTGAATTACGTCGTCGATATCACCCCGGACTTCGAGGAAGTGCAGTACCGGGTCCGCCCCATCGACTTCGACCAGCAGAGCTACGAGCGCCGCGGCAAGACCTACCTCGCCTACCGCTTCGACTCGAACAAGACGGTAACCAAACTCGCCTTCGACGTCCTCAATCGCAAGACCATCGAGCAATACGTCGCCGAGGAACACGCCCAGATGACCCGCCGCGCCAAGGTCGAAGGAGCGCGCCTGAAAGGCCTGCTGGGCATCATGCGCCGCGACGAGATCGCCCCGCGCCACCATGTCGCCTCCCTCGCCGCCGATCTCGCGAAGTACCATCACACGGACATCTTCCGCGACTGCACCACCATGGGTGAGCTGACCGCCGTCCACGTGGCGCACATGCTGGAGCTCTGAATTTTCAACTCCGGGCACCCGCCGATCGGATCCCGGAACCCGCCCGGGCGGGTCCGCATTCATTGCGGAAATCGTGTCGCGGCCTGATCTTCGGATGCGGAGGTGGCGAAGCTGTGCGTTAGTCCCGGACGGTGTCCCCCTCCTCCCGTGACAGCGATCTCCCCGGCCCCCTTGACCAGACAGCTCCCCGCGATCCTCTGCGGGGTACTCGTCGGCACACTGAAGCTGGCGGCCGGGGATTTGCCTGGCATGCTTGCAGAGGCGTGGGCGACCGCGGAGCAGCGGAGCGCGGCAACCGTCTCCTGGATGGAAACAACCTACGGGGTGACCGGGAAATATTCGCGTTTTCCCACCAGTGGCAATCTCTCGACCGGTCGTTGGGCGGTGGTATCGAATACCCGCGATTGGCGGACCGGCTTCTGGCCCGGCACCCTCTGGTTCCTGGCCCAGCGCACCGGCAGCGGGACCTGGCGGCAATTGGCCGCCGACTGGTCCGAGCCCTTGGCCCAATCGGCGAATACCGATCACGATATCGGCTTCATCGTGCTCGGCTCGGTCGGGAAGGGCTGGCTGTATCATGACGATCTCACCGACCCCGCGGGCAGCTATCGCGATTTCGCCAGACAGGCGCTCGCAACCGCCGCGGCGAAACTGGATTCCCGCTTCAACAAACCGAACTCCAGCGGCACGCCGGTCCCCGCCGGCTTCACCCGCTCCTGGGATACGATCGAGGCACCCTACCCCGTGTGCGTGGATAACCTGATGAACCTCGAGCTCCTGCTCGTGGCATACGAGTTGAACGGGCGCCTGCCTGCGCAGCGCCCCTGGTTCGACCACGCCTTGACCCACGCCCGCAATTCCATCGCCCGCCACATGCGCGCGGACGGCGGCACCTATCACGTTGTCAAACACTTCGAGAGCGGCAGCGACATTGGCCAGATCGAACGCAAGAGCACCCGGCAAGGGTACAGTGACGAAACCACATGGTCGCGGGGCCAGGCGTGGGCCATCTACGGGCTTACGGCCGTCTATCGCCATGCCAGCCGCGATCCCTCTACCGATGCCTCCGACATCCTCGCCGGGGCACAGGCTGCGGCGGATTATTTCCTCGATCACCTCCCGCACTACCACAGCGCCGATACCTACAACCACCGCGACGGCGATTTCGTGCCCCCCAGCGATTTCGATGCCGCCCTGGGGGAACCGGTGGGTCCGTGGAACGATGCCAACAACAACTACAATTCTAGTACCGGGACCGGCTTGGGAGACCGCAAGCCCCCGACCCATGCTTTCACGCTGCGCGATTCTTCTGCCGCCGCCATCGCCGCCTCGGGGCTGATCGAGCTGAGCGGCTATGCTTCCTCTACCGCGGACCGGGATCGATACCTCGCGGCCGCGGAGGATATCCTCGAATGTCTCATCGCGTACGATGGCACCGATGGGGGAACGGCACCCGATTACCTCTGCGCGGTGTCGGAGACCGACCATCCCGGGATCCTCAAGGCCGCGAGCACCCAGTGGGACGATGACAACCGTTCCCTGATATTCGGCGACTACTATTTCCTTGAGGCGCTTGTGCGCTTCGAGGCCCTGCGCGAGCGCGAAATCCTGGCCACCACCCGGCGGGTCGTCCTGTCCGGGCCGGGAATTGTCCTGGAGTTCGAGATGAGTTCTCCGGCGGTCGCCTTGACGGTGCGCGTCCAGAGATCGCCGGACCTCGCGATCTGGACCACCGTGGCCGCCAAGACGGGTGCCGGTCCTTGGAGCGGTAGCGCCGAGGTGGAGGAGGAATCCATTCCGGGCGGCAGGGTGAGGGTTAGCGTCAGCGATCCGTCACCCGGATCGCGCGGATTCTTCCGCATCGTCACCCGCTCCCTCGGGGATAGCCCTTGAGCCGGTTGCCCCCGGCGAACCGGATCGGTGCCGGAGCATGGTCCTTCCCCCGAGAATAAGGTCGCACCCATAGTCTCATTTGATACTATCACGGTGTGCGGCCACCCTTTGAAATCACACCCCGCGCCGCCGGATTGCTTTCGGAAATCGAGCGGGCCTTGGGTAGGCTCGAAGGGTCGCTGACCGCCCCGCCCAATCCGATGCTGCGCCGTTCCCTCAAAGTCCGGACGATTCACGCCAGCGTTGCGATCGAAGGAAATACGCTGACGGAAGAACAGGTCACCGCGATTCTGGAGGGCAAGAGGGTGATCGCTCCCGAGCGCGATCTTCTCGAAGTAACGAATGCCATCGCCTGCTACGGGAAGCTGCCGGTCTGGAACCCGGGTTCACCGAAGCACTTCCTCGCGGCGCACAAGGTGATGATGAAGGGCCTGGTGGATCGGCCCGGAGCATGGAGAACGAGCGGGGTAGGGATTGCCAAAGGCAATGTCATCTCGCACGTCGCCCCCCCGGCGGCCCGCGCTCCGGGTCTTGTCGGATCTCTCTTGGAATGGGTGAAGAAGGACAACGAAGTGCCCGCTCCCGTTCGCGCGGCCGTCTGCCACTACGAGTTGGAATTCATCCACCCCTTCCAGGACGGCAACGGGCGGATGGGCAGGCTTTGGCATAGCCTGATCCTCTCGCGATATCATCCGGTCTTTGCACACGTCCCGGTGGAGTCCGCCGTGAAGGATCGCCAAGCCGAATACTACGAAGTCCTCGGGCGTTGCGACAAGACGGGCAAATCGACGGAGTTCATCGAGTTTGCACTTCAGGCAACCTTGGAGGCATTGGGAAGCGTTACCTCGTCATCCGCTCGGACCATGACATCATCCGAGCGGCTCGAAGAGGCATGCGCTGGATTCGCGAAGCGGTGGTTCTCCCGAAAGGACTACATCGCCCGCTTCCCAAGCCTGTCACCGGCCACCGCCAGTCGCGACCTCAAGGCCGGGGTTGATGCCGGCTTGATCGAGCGCGACGGCGACAAGGCAACGAGCCGATATCGGTTCGGCCCCTGATCATGCCGTCCTCAGAAATCAAACTGATCGATGTTGTCTTTGTTAAAGACAAACGGCGTTCCCA
>CAMLOZ010000259.1 GCA_946481625.1 uncultured Haloferula sp.
GGATGGGGGTCCTGGGTGTGCTGGCAGCCTTGCTGGCGGGTCTCCCTCTGCTGCGCAAGCTGTGCCAGGCCTGCGGCACCTCCGCCGAGGTAGCGCGGAAGTCGGTACATGTCGCCATGGGCATGGCCTGTGCCGCGTTCCCATGGATCTTCGACCGCCCCCTGCCGGTCTGGATACTTGCCGCGCTCGCCACGCTGCCGCTGGTCCTGCTGCGCTGGGTTCCGGCCTTGCGTGAAGGTGTCGGCTCCGCGCTGCATGGAGTGAAACGCGTCTCTTATGGCGAGATCCTCTTCGCCCCCGCGGTCGCCGCGGTCTTCGATCTCTCGAATGGCGATCCCCTGCTCCATGCCATTCCCGTGGGCATCCTGACGGTGGCCGATGCCGCCGGCGCGATCGCCGGAACCCGCTGGGGTCATCGCTTCTACGTCTGCGGCACAGGCCGCAAGAGTGCCGAAGGCTCCGGCGCCTTCCTCCTGGTGGCCTTCCTCTGCATCTTCCTGCCGCTGTGGATGAGCGGGCGCACCGATGCCATGCACTCCGTCGCCATCGCGCTCACGCTTGCCATCGTCTCAATGATGGCGGAGGGCATCTCGGACCGCGGCTTCGACAATCTGGTGATCCCGCTCGGCTGCCACTTCCTGCTCGCGCGCTTCCTGGAAAGCAGCATGGCCGCCATGGAAATCCGTTTCGGAGCCGCTGTCATTCTGCTGGCCCTCGTCGCCTGGGGTTCGCGCTGGAGCACGCTCAGCGGCAGCGCCTTGATCGGCGGCGCGCTGCTCGGCTATGGCTGCGCGATCCTTGCGGATCCACGCTTCCTGCTGCCGCTTCTGGCCATCTTCATCTGCCACCTCGTCACCACCCGGCGTCATCGCCTCGGCGGCACCTTCGACCACCGCCTCGATGCCGTGATTTCGCACGCCATCGGCACGCTGCCTTGGTGCCTCGCGGTGGACCGCGGCCTTCTCGACTCACGGGTGGCCTTGGCCGGCCTTTCCTTCGCGATGGCCATTCATCTCGCGATCACCACCCTCGCCACCCGCCGTTACCTCCACCCCGGCAGGCCCGCTCTCCTGCACTCGGTCATCAAGGGCTGGCTGATCGCCGGCCTCGCCGGACTGGCCTGGCTGTGGGGGGACCACCAGACCCTGGCACCGCCTGCCGCCATCGCTCTGGCCCTGACGCCCGCTGCGGCCCTGCTCTCCGAAGCCTTGGAATCCCGTCTGTCCGCCCCGGTGGTCTGGACACTGCGCGGCACCTTGGCCCTGCTCTGCTCCACCCCCGCCCTGCTCTTGCTGAAGCAACCCGAGATCCTCACGCCATGAACCCGCCCGTCATCCACGTCTTGGAAGGTCCTTCCACGGACTGGATTTCACCGCCCGCTGCCCAGGCGATCTCCGAATCCTTTGCCGGTCCGGAGGAAAAGCCCGATGCCCGCCTGATCGCGATCGACCCCGAAGGTAGCCCCGCCACGGCCGCCCTGTGGTGGAGCGATGTCCCCGCCTTCGAAGACCACAAGGTCGGCACGATCGGCGGGTTCGAGTCGCTCAGCGGGGAAGTAACCGCCCGGCTCCTGGAGGCCGCCGAAGAACGGCTGCGCCAAGCGGGCTGCACCATCGCCATCGGGCCGATGAACGGCAACACCTGGCGCAAGCACCGCTTCGTAATCGAAAGCGACGGGCGCGGACCGTTCCTGCTCGAGCCGCGCAACAACCCGGAGTTCCCCGCATGGTGGCATGCCGCCGGCTACCGCGAGCTGTCCCGCTACTCCTCCTCCGCGATGCCGCTCGATGGCAGCCCGGCGGTCTCCCCTTCCCTCAAGGAACGCCTCGAATGCTCCGGCGTCGTCATCCGTCCGCTGCATGCGGATCGCTACGAAGACGAATTGCGCGCGATCCACGCCATCAGTCTGCGCAGCTTCGCGAACAACTTCCTCTACACCCCGCTGGAAGAGGAAGGCTTCCTCGCCGGCTACCGCAAGGTGAAGGACCTCGTCGATCCCGACCTCGTCCGGATCGCCGAGAAGGACGGAGCACCCTGCGGCTTCGTCTTCGCCATCGCGGACCTGGAAGCGGCCTCCCGCGGCGAGAAACCCGCCCTGATCGTGAAGACCCTGGCCGTGGATCCCGGGGCGCGCTGCGCCGGACTCGGCAGCCTCCTGGTCGATGAAGTCCACCGCCTCGGCCGCGAGAAAGGCTTCACCGAGGCCATCCACGCCCTGCAGCACGAGACGAACACCTCGCTCAAGATCACCGGTCGCCACCAGGGCACGCCCTTCCGGCGCTACGCCCTCTTCTCGAAACTACTATGAATTTAGTAGAACTTCTCCGCCAGCGGGCCGCGCTCCACCCGGATCGCCCCGCCCTCATCGACCGACACAAGGGCCGCGACCGCAGCGTCAGCTTCGCCGAACTCTTGCAGCGGGTGGAAAGCGGAAGCACCCGCTTGAAGAAACTCGGCCTTGCCAGAGGCAGCACCATCCTCGTCTTCCAGCCGGTCTCGATCGAACTCTACGAGATTCTCCTCGCAGCCTTCCACGGTGGCCTGCGGGTCATGCTTGCCGATCCCTCCGCCGGTCGCGCCTTCCTCTCACTCTGCTGCGAGCGACTGCCACCGGACGCCTTCTTCGGCCCGTGGAAGGCCCATCTACTCCGGCTCGCCATCCCGGGCCTGCGCCGGATCCCGCGCGCGATCCGTTCCAGCGGCTACTTCCCCGGCACCTCCTCTTGGCACACCGCCGATGCCCCTTCGCCTCTCGCCGATATCCCGGATGAAGAACCCGCGCTGATCACCTTCACCAGCGGCAGCACCGGCGCCCCCAAAGCAGCTGTTAGAACGCACGGCTTCCTCCTTGCCCAGCATCGTGCACTTGAGAAGGCCCTCGATTTCGAGGACGGCGAAGTCGATCTCATCACGCTTCCCGTCTTTGTCCTTGCGAACCTCGCCTCGGGCTTGACCAGCGTCCTCGCCGATACCGACCTGCGCTCGCCCGGGAAGGCCGACGCCGCTGCAATCCGCGCCCAATGCGAGTGCCACGGCGTCAACCGCTGCGCCGCCTCACCCGCCTTCTTCGAGGCACTGCTCGCAGGCCCCGGCCCCTTGCCAGTGCTGGCAAAAGTTTACACCGGCGGGGCACCGGTCTTCCCCGACCTGTTAGAGCGTCTTCAATCCTCTCTTCCGCAAGCGGAGGTCACCGCCGTCTTCGGCTCGACCGAGGCCGAACCGATGAGCCATCTCGGCGCTCACGAGTACGATGCTGCCCTGGTCGCCCGCACCGGCTCGGGCCACGGTCTCTGCGCCGGCATCCCGGTGCCGGACGTGGAACTCCGCGTGATCCGCGACCACTGGGGCCAAGCGCTCACGAAACTCTCCACCGCTGAATTCGACCTCCTTGGCCAACCGGCAGGCCAGCCCGGCGAAGTGGTCGTCACCGGTGATCACGTGCTCTCCGGCTACCTCGGCGGCCTCGGCGACAGCGAGACGAAAATCCACGTCGCGGGAAAAGTCTGGCACCGGACCGGTGATGCCGCATGGCTGGATCAGGACGGTCGACTCTGGCTCCTCGGTCGCTGCGCGGCCAAGCTCCCCGCATCCCCCCTTGCCCGCCCCGATCTCCCTGAAGGAGCGCTCGACTACCCCTTCGCGATCGAATCGGCACTGCGCGTCCGTCATCCGGGCACCCGCACCGCCGCGCTGGGTTGGAGGGGCGAACGCGTGCTCGCCACCGCCACCGCCGGGTTGGAACAGGATGCCGCCGAGTTCGGCATTCACCGGGTATTCCGGGTGGAGGCCTTGCCGCTTGATCGCCGCCACAATGCCAAGATCGACTACCCGGCGCTTTTGAAAATGCTCGGTTAGCAAGGCGGTCGTGCCTCCTGGGAAGGCGCGCTTCAGGGTTGGACGTCGCGGCGCGGATGTCCATGCTCCGCGGCATGCCGACGGTGCACGTTGATTTGGGTGAGCGCTCCTATGATGTCCTGGTGGAAACCGGTCTCCTGGCCCGAGCCGGAGAAGCCGTCGCCCAAGCGGGCCTTAAAGGGCGGGCCGCCATCGTTTCCGACGAGACTGTCGCCAAACATCACGCGGAAACCCTCCAAGTCGCGCTCCAAGCCGCGGGCTTCGACCCCACCCTTCACCTGGTCCCCGCAGGCGAGGCTTCGAAGTCGATGGCGCGGGTCGAGGAACTTTGCTCTTCGCTTGCCGCGGCAGGGCACGACCGGCGCTCGTTCATCGTCGCGCTGGGAGGTGGCGTGGTAGGCGATCTCGCGGGATTCGTGGCCGCGGTCTTCTACCGCGGCATCCCCTTCGTGCAGTTGCCGACCACGATCGTCGCCCAGGTGGATTCCTCGGTCGGCGGGAAGACGGGCGTGAATCTCGCGGAAGGAAAGAACCTTCTGGGTGCCTTCCACCAGCCGAGACTGGTGATCGCCGATCCCGCTGTTTTGGCGACCCTTCCCGCCCGCGAATACCACGAGGGCTTCGCGGAGGTCATCAAGCACGCGGCCATCCGCGATGCGGAGATGCTGTCCGAGATCGCCAGGCTCGATCCCGGCTCACGCGATGTCCCTGCCGACCTCATCGCCCGGAATATCGCGATCAAGGCCCGGATCGTCGAAGCGGACGAGCACGAGACCAAGGGCATCCGCGCGCTCCTGAATTTCGGGCACACCATCGGCCACGGCATCGAAGCCGCAGTTCCGTATGGCGAGATGCTCCATGGCGAGGCCGTCGCCCTCGGCCTGCGGGCGGCGCTGTTCCTTTCGGAAAAGCACGCCGGTCTTTCCGCGGGTGCCAGCGAGACGATCCTCGATCTCCTTTCGCACTTCCACCTGCCGCTGGTCCTCGATCCGTCGATCACCACCGAACGAGTCCTCCACAAGCTCGGCCGCGACAAGAAATTCGAAGCGGGCAAGGTGCGCTTCGTCCTGCTGCGCGAAGCTGGCGATGCCTACGTGAGCGAGGCCGTCACCACCGCGGACATGGAAGAAGCGATCAGGCATCTCCGCCACCCCCTCGGAAGGATGCCCTAATGTCCTTGCTTCTGAGCCTTTCGGATAATTTCCAAATCCCTGCGAGTTCGCTGCGCCAGAGCCGGGTCTTTGATCGTTGCCAACCACTGCTCCGCTCTCTCGTAGTCGTCCCGGTTTGCGACATATTGAACGATGATCCGCGGTGACTGCTCGCGGAGCCAACTGTCTTGAGGGAGGGCGTCAATATACTGAAGAGCCTGCTCCGGATCCAAAGCGAGCCATTCTTGGAAGATCATTTCGCCTGCCACCCGGGAAACTTCGCCACTTCCAAGCTCATCTACTTGCGCTAGTGCCGTCGATGGGCCGATCAGATGACCTGCTTTACCAAAGAGGAACTTGTAAGAACGCGGCGTGATCTTTGTGGGGCTCTCGAGCACTTCCAAAAAGGCCTTCTCCGGGTGATTGCTGTCGACCAAGGTCTCACAGATTTCCTCGACCACGCGTTGAGGGTTCGCATAGCCGCTTCCCAGCACATCGAGGAGTTGGGATGCCGAGCCAAGCTGGCCCTCAAGATAAGCCTTTGCGATCGTCTCCTTCAGGTCGGCCACAAGCCAAGGAGGAAGCCCCGGCATATCCGGATCATTGCCATATTGTTTGAGAAGACCGGCAAGGCCTTCCAAGCCCTCCTGTGCCATCAATTCCGCCAGCACGGCGCGACGACCCGCCCGGTCCATGTCGGGTCTGAGCGCGATCTGGGGCAGCTTCTTCGGTTTGCCCTGTGCACCCTTATCGACAGTCCTATCC
>CAMLOZ010000260.1 GCA_946481625.1 uncultured Haloferula sp.
TATGTGGTTTCGGACGATGTTTCCCTTTCGCGCTATCCGCACCTTTCCGGCGGTGCCACGGAGGGCACCACCAATGCCTTCAACGGCTCCGGGAAGAACTTCCGTGCGATCGACAGCGTGTTCTTCGGTGGCATGGCCCTGAACAACCGCGATTCCTCCGCGCCATGGGTGTCGGTCACGAATACCACGGTGAACAAGGCCTATGGCGACCTGAACCAGCCGCAGAGCGGGCAGTGGACCGTGGTATCCGGCACCACCTTCTACCAATCCAGCATGCCGCCCTATCCGACGGACTCCTATCTGGATAACATCTGGAAGAACCCGGGTGCGACCACGAGCGTGACCCGTCCCGTGATGATCCCGCCGGGCGGCACCTACAATACCCCGCAGCAAGTCACCATGACCTGCTCGACCGCGAATTCGACCATCTACTATACCTTGGACGGCAGCACCCCGACCACTTCGTCCACCCGCTACACCGGTCCCGTTTCGGTTTCGGCGAACGTCACGATCAAGGCCTTCGCCACCGCGAGCGGCTTGGATGCCTCCGGGGTTCAGACGGCGGAATACCGCATCGTGAACCAGGTCAGTACTCCGGTGATTTCGCCGAACGGCGGCGTCTATAGCACGGCCCAACCGGTGACGATCACCTGCCCGACCGCGGGTGCGACGATCTATTACACGCTCGATGGCAGCACACCGACGGCGTCTTCGAGCCAGTACACCGGCAGCCTGACGATTTCCTCGTCCGCCATGCTGAAGGCGGTGGGTGTGAAGGTTGGTGCCGACAACAGCGAGGTGGCTTCCGCCACTTTCAGCATCGGTGATTCGTACGTCGGCTCGGAAGCGTGGACGAACGTGACGCTGCCGAACCAAACCAGCACCTTCACGATCAGTTGGAACTCGATTCCCGACGGCAACTTCATCGACGGCGTCACCGGTGTCGGCCCCGTTTCCGTGGACGGTTACGAGGATCTGGCCTGCATCACCCGGTTCTGGACCAGCGGCTTCATCGAGGCCCGCAATGGCAGCAGCTATCAGGCGGTCAACCAACTCGCTTATACCGCGGGCACGGTTTACCGCTTCGAGATGAACGTGGATCTTTCGACGAAGAAGTACTCGGTCACGGTCACCCCTGCCGGAGGTAGCCCGGTGGTGATCGCCTCGAACTACTCCTTCCGCACCGAACAGGCAACGGCATCGTCGATCAACCACCTGGCGCTCGTGACGCTCAAGGGGGCGTCGCACATCGTATCCGACGTGACGCTCGGCACGACGCCGGCTCCGACGGCACCGACCGGATTGCGGGTCACTTCGAACCCGTGATCGGGAGCGGCTCCCGGTTGTAACTCACTCCAGCGGCGGCACCTTGTGAAGGCGGGGTGCCGTCCCTTTTGTCCCTGCCCCTACGCTTTCGCGTAATCCCCCTGTTGCACGCCTTCCCGCATGCTGGAAGCGTCTTTCCCCCCTCACCCCCGCCCCGTGACCGGCTGCTTGAATTTCAAGCGGTGGCGTCCGGGAGCTCCCCCCCATGTCCTCCGCTCCTGTCCGAGTTCTCTACAGTTTCCCGCACAAGTTCGGTGCCGGGCGCATCTGCAGCACCGCGTGGCATCAGGTGGACGGCGCGTCCCGGGCGGGCGCCAAGGTGACCCTTTTCGCCGGTTCCCAGGTCAAGGCGCTCGATCCTTCGGTGAAGGTCCGCAAGACGCTTTCGGTCGGCAAATTGCGCGTGCCTTACAAGCTGATCGGTCGCGACATGGCCTGCAACTGGCATGACGCGGTGACGGCGATGTGGCTCAACGCGAACCACCGCGAGATCGATGTGGTCCATGGCTGGCCGCTTTCCTCGCTGCGTACCATCCGGGTGGCGAAGAAGCATGGCATCCCCGTGGTGCTGGAGCGGCCGAACGCGCACACCGGCTTCGCCTACGAAGAGGTGGCGAAGGAGAACAAGAGCGTGGGGATCGAGCTGCCCGGCGATCACGACCACAAGTTCGACGGCCAGCGGCTGAAGCTCGAGGAAACCGAGTATGCCGAGGCGGACTACCTGCTCTGCCCTTCCGATTTCGTCGCGCGCACGTTCCGCGACCGGGGCTTCGACGACGCGAAGCTGGTGCGTCACCAGTACGGCTTCGATGGCTCGCGCTTCGCGGTTCCCGGTTCCGAACCGGCGGCGCACGATGGCTTGGTGATGATCTACGCCGGCGTCGTCGAGCCGCGGAAGGGACTGCACCACGCGCTGAAGGCGTGGCTGGCCTCGGGAGCGCAGGAGAAAGGTACCTTCATGGTCTGCGGCGAGTTCATTCCGGGCTATGCCGAGCTTCTCCAGCCGATGCTGTCGCATCCGAGCGTGAAGGTCATGGGCCATCGCACCGACCTGCCGGACCTGATGCGGCAGAGCGATCTTTTCGTCCTTTCCTCGGTCGAGGAAGGCAGCGCGCTGGTCACCTACGAGGCGCGCGGCTCGGGTTGCGTGCTGCTGGTGTCGGATGCTTCGGGCGCGGTGTGCGAGCACATGCGGAACGGTCTCATCCATGAATCGCGGGACGTGGATTCGCTCGCGGAGCACATTCGCCTGCTGGATGCGGACCGCCAATTGCTTGGCAAGCTGCGCGCCGCCTCTCTCGGCGATCTGGACAAGCTGACCTGGGACGAAGCGGGCCGGAAGCTCGCCGAGGTCTATCGCGAGGTCCGCAAGCGCGTCGCCTGAACTTCCCGCCAATTTTTCCCCCTCGCGTGAACGCACTCGGCATCCTGTTTTTCCTGGTCAGCGCCATCGCCCTGATGAGCGTGCCCCGGCGGTGGGCCACGATTCCCCTGCTGATGGGAGTGATCTACATCACCCACGGTCAGGCGATCGACTTGGGCGGGATCAAGCTGCCCGTCTTTCGGATGCTGCTCGGGGTGGGTCTCGTGCGGATTATCCTCCGGGGTGAAGGCTTCAGCGGCGGCCTCAACCTGATCGACAAGCTGATGCTGGCGCTCGGCGGCTGGCTCTTCTTCGCCAGTTTTTTCCACGAGCCCGGGGCGGCAGCCGCGGGACCCACCTTCATCATCGGGAAGGTCGCCGAGATATCCCTCTTCTACTTCCTCGTCCGGTCCTTCTGCCAGGACATGGAGGACTTCGCCTCCATCATGGGAGTGATCGCGATCCTGCTGGTGCCGATCGCCCTGGAAATGATCCAGGAGAAATTCACCGAGGTTAACCTCTTCTCGAAGGTCTTCGGCGGCGTGAGAGAGGCGGTGGTGGTGCGCGACGACGAGCTGCGCGCGCGCGGTCCCTTCCGTCATGCGATCCTGGCCGGTACCGTGGGTGCCGCCCTGGTGCCGATCATGATCGGGTTGTGGCGGCGGAATCCGGTGGCGGCCAAGATCGGGATGATCGCGTGCCTGACGATGGTCGTCTCCTGTGCGTCCAGCGGTCCCATCCTCAGCCTCGGCTTCGGCCTGATGGGGGTCTTCCTCTGGAAGTTCCGTCACCGGATGGGAATGATCCGCTGGAGCATCCCGATCGGCTACGCCCTGCTCGCGATGGTCATGACCCGGCCGGTCTACTACATCATCGGCGAGCTGAGCATGGGCGGCAGCACGGGATGGCACCGTTCGAAGCTGATCGATTCGGCAATCAATTACTTCGGTGATTGGTGGGCCTTCGGCACCGACCATACCCGTTCGTGGATGCCCACCGGCGTGACCTTCAGCGAGGAGCACACGGACATCACCAACTACTTCCTGGCCTACGGCGTCATGGGAGGCATTCTGGCCGTTCTGCTCCTGATCGCGATGGCATGGGTCGGCTTCAAGTGGGTCGGCAATACGATCGACACTATCCCGGAGGATGACGAAAGCGGCGACCGCTTCATGATCTGGTGCATGGGGGCGAGCCTGTTTTCCCATGTCGCGACCAGCATCTCGGTTGCCTACTACGACCAATCCGTGTTCTTCTTCTGGTTTAGCATCGCGACCATCAGTTCAATCTACATGGCCCGCTTCAACTACACGACCGAGGTTGCGGAGTTCCCTCCTCAACCCGACGACCCGGCATCCAAAATGCAGTGGTCGCGCTTCTAGCAGACCGTCCCCCGGCGATCGCGTCCCCCCCCTGCCGATGATCTCCGCCGAATCCGTAGAGCTAGTCGAAACCCGGGCCCGCACGGCCGAGGCGGCTACCGACGCGCCGGTGCAGGCCGTGAAGAAGTCGCAGCGCTTCTTCCATCTCGATGCGCTGCGGGCCTGCCTCATGTTCTGGGGCATCCTGGTTCACACCAGCACCGTCGCGCCTTCCAAGGTCTTCCGCGGCTGTGCGGAGGTCTCCGGCCTTGTCCGGATGGAGGCCTTCTTCATTATTTCGGGGTTCCTCGCCTACATGCTGCTTCAGAAGTATGGCGGGGCGAAGACCGTGAGGAAGCGCCTCGTGGCTATCGGCGTCCCCTTCGTGGCCGCGCTGGTCCTGCTCAACCCGGTTACGAACTATCTCGTCTTCGTCTTCCACAATCACCCGCTGTCCTTCGCCGATTATCTGGCTGGGAAGGGGACTGAGGGAGGAGAGGGCCCGATGAACTGGCACCTCCACCTCTGGTTCCTGGTGGCGCTCTTCATCTACTCGCTGCTCGCGCCTTTCCTCGGCAAGATGGTCGATGCCTTCCTCAAGGGGTCGGGTTCCCAAAATACGCGCCGCACGCGTTTTCTCGGCGGCGAGTTCAAGTTCCTCGCGATCTGCGCCGCCGTTGCCGCCGCTTGTCTCGCCTCGCGCGTCGCCTTCGAGGTGGTGAAGCCCAATCTGCCGGTGGACGCGCACTACGTGGTGCGTTCGATCGGAAACTTCCTGCCATATTACACGCTGGGGATGGTGCTCTTCGCTTCGACCGGCCTGCGTGCGGTCTTTTCAAAGGCTCACTGGATCCAGGTCGCGCTTTCCTGCGGCTCGCTCCTCGCCGCCCACCACTATGCCGGACCGAATCCCGACAGGCTGGCGGAGGTGATGATCCTCGCGCTCCAGACCTACGTGGCGCTCAGCCTTTCAAGCCTGCTCTTCTGGCTCGCGGGAAAGCTCGTGAAGCGCGAGAGCCCCACCGTCCGTTTCCTCTCGGACGCGGCCTATTCCGTTTACCTCTTCCACTTTCTCGCGATCTACCTCTTTGCCTTCCTCTTCCGGGGTTTCGTGCCACCGGGGAACGGGATGCTGACGCTTGTTGCCGCGGCAACCTTCTGCGCCCTGATCTGCCTTCACGCCTTTGTCATCCGGCGCGTCCCCGCGCTGGCCTTCCTCTTCAACGGCAAGCCCCTCAATCGCGCGCAATGAACGCCACTCCCCTCGTTTCGGATCCGCAAGCGCCTCGTACGGCACCTGCCGTGCCGTCTTCCCCCGCGCCGGTGAAAAAGATCCTCTTCATCGCTTATCACTTCCCGCCCGCCGGCGGGGGAGGCGTCCAGCGTTCCCTGAAGTTCGTGAAGTATCTCCCCGAGTGCGGCTTCGATCCGATCGTCCTGACCGCCAAGCCGAACAGCGAGCGCCGCTGGACGCCGACCGATCAGGCGCTCGCCGACGAAGTGCCGGCCTCGGTGAAGGTCCATCAGGTCGAGCTGCCCGAAGAAGTGCACGTCCCGAGCAAGCTGGAGCGTGCTGTCCGCGAGATGCTCGGGATGCGCAGCCGCTTCGGTCTCACCTGGATGAATCTCGTGATCGAGGAAGGCACGAAGATCGCCCGACAGGAGAAGCCCGACCTGATCTTCGTCACGCTTTCACCGTTCGAAGGTG
>CAMLOZ010000261.1 GCA_946481625.1 uncultured Haloferula sp.
GTCGATTACGGGCCGCTCCATCACCTTCGCCGGCACCCCCCAGAAACCTCCGGTGCAGCCCTTGACCTTGAACAGGTCGTCCAGGCCGGCTTCGAAAGCCCTCAGATCGGCCTCGTTCTTCCGCTCTTCCTTCAACCAGAAATACACGTGATGTTCCATATCGAGCGCATGCTCTAGACGCGGCGTCCCCGCACCGCAAGCGCCGCGCAGGGCATCACGATTCCCTCAAGCCCGAGGCGATGGGAAGACGGGCGGCGCGGATGGCGGGGAGGATGCCGCCGACCAGTCCGATCAAGGTGGCGAAGACGATGGCCAGCGCCAGCAAGGGAGGGGTGACGCGGAATGAAAAGGTGACCTGGCTGAAGCTTGAGAAGTTCATGGTGGAAGCCCGGTAGCCGTCGAAAAGGAGGTATGCGGCGAGCGCCCCGACCGCACCTCCGGCGAGGGACAGGATGACCGACTCCACCAGGATCGACGCGACCACCGGTCCCCTGCCGAAGCCCAAGGCGCGCAGCGTCGAGATCTCCCGCGTCCGCGCCGCCACCGCGCTGTACATCGTATTCAGCGCCCCGAAGAGAGCGCCGATCGCCATCAGGCTGGCAATGAAGAAGCCGATGGTGGTGATGAACATCGTCATCATCTTCGACTGCTCCGCATAGAAGTCCGCCTGGAGTTGTGTTTTCACGGTCAGCCTCGGATCGGAAGTCAGCGCATCCTCGAATTCCTGGAACTTGTCCTTGGACTCCAGACGAACCGCCACCGACTGGAAGTTCTCGCTGCGGTTGTAGGCCGGTGCCAGCACGTCACCGTCCGCCCAGATCTCGGATTCCGCCACGCCGCCATCCGCCGAGAAAATCCCCACCACCTTCCAGATCACCTGGCCCATCTTCACCTCGCTCCCCAGGTCCAAGCCGCTGAAGGAACGTACCGCGCCGGTGCCCACGATCACCTCGTTCTTCCCCGGTTCAAAGCGCCGGCCCTGCTCGATCTTGATAGTCCCGCGCACGTCGTACGCCGTCTGCTGCACGCCGCGCAACGGGACGTTCGCATCGGTCCCCGCACCGCGCTTCGGCAGATTGATGATCACGAACAATTCCGCGGAAGCGATCGGCCCGTTCTCGTTCCGCGCGATTCCCGGTGCATCCGCGATGATCCGTGCGACATCCCGCCCCAGCCCGCTGGCCATCTCGTTTTCCGCCCCCTCGCGCAGGACGATCGCCACCTCCGGCGAGGCCGTGTTCACCAGGGTCGCGCGGAATCCCTGAGCGATCGCCAGCACACCCACCAGCACTCCCACCACGCCCGCGATGCCGACTGCCGCGGTCAGCGCCGAGCCCATGCGCTCGGGAATCGAGCGGAGGTTGAAGAGCGCGATGGCAAGGATCTGGCGGAGAGCGGACACGGGAGAGATGCGAAATAGGATTTATGATATAAGATTGACGATATAAGAGATGGAAGGAGAGCAAGGGTCAGCCGCCACGGCGGAGGGCTTCGGAGATGTGCAGGCGCATCGCCTGCCACGCGGGAACGATCCCGGCCACCACGCCGAGCCCCAGCGCGAAGAGCGCCCCGGCGATGAGGGTCGGCTTGGGCATGTAAACCAGCGGCAGCATCTGCGGCGGCTCCATCGTTTCCACGATCAGCCAGGCGATCCCCAGCCCGGTGAAGCCGCCGACAACCGCCAGGCAACACGACTCTAACAAGACGAGCACCAGCACGCGGAAATTGGTGAAGCCGATCGCCTTGAGCACTCCGAGTTCCTCGGTGCGCTCGCGGACCGACTGCGCCATGGTATTGCCCGCCACGATCAGGATGGTGAAGAACACCGCACCGACCACCGCCATGGTGATCGCGCCGATGTCGCCGATCTGGTTCGCGAAGCCCTGCACGAAGGCGGCCTCCGCCTCGGTCTTCGTCTCGTAGGGCGAATTGGCAAACTCCGCGTCGATCTTCGCGGCGATCTCCGCGGCCCGGTCGGGATCCGTGATCTTCACCGAGTACCACCCGACCATTCCCTTGTCCCGCTGCCGCGCCTCCTCGAAATAGTCGTAGCGGAAATAGAAGCCGGTCGTGTCGGTGCTCTTCTTAGCGCCGTCGTAGATGCCCACGATCTCGAACTCCCAATGGTCCGCTCCCGCGGGCTGCCCCCAGATCGCCGACTTCAGCGGAATGCGGTCGCCGATCTTCCAGCCGAAGCGCGCGGCGGACTTCTTGCCCACGATCGCGCCGATCCGGGTGTTCAGCCACGCCTGCTTTTCCTCCGGCTTGAGGATGAACTCCGGGAACATCTCGAAGAGGTCCTCCGGCACCACCGGGCAGGTGAAGATCATGTTCTCCGGCTTGTCCTGATAGACGCCGCCGAACCATGTGTTGTGGCACACCGCCTTCACGCCTTCGACCCCCTTGATGCGCGCCTGGTAGGACTGCGGGAGGGTCATGATGAACGAGATCTTGTGCCGCAGTATCAGCCGGTCCTGGCCCGCGAGCTCGACCCCGCCGGTGAAGGCCGCCTTGATCGAGCCGAGGAAGGCGAAGAGCATGAAGGCCACCATCACCGAGAGGAAGGTCAGCACCGTGCGGAACTTCTTCCTCTTCAAGCCGGCCGAGACCAAGTGCAGGAAATTCATGGCGCGGGTGGATTCACTCCGGACTGTCGGAAAGCTGGGCCTTGTCCAGATACACCGTGCGGGTCGCGCGGGCGGATGCGTGCGGGTCGTGCGTGACCATGATGATGGTCTTGCCGTGGTCCTTGTTCAGCGTCTGCAGGAGCGCCAGGATCTCGTCGCCCGACTTGCGGTCGAGGTCGCCGGTCGGCTCGTCGCAGAGCAGCACCGTGGGATCGGTCACGATCGCCCGCGCGATGCCGACGCGCTGCTGCTCGCCGCCGGAGAGGGTGCGGGGGAAGGCCTTGGCGCGATGAGATAAACCGACCGCCTCCAGGGCGACGGCCACATGCTGGCGGCGCTGCACCTTGCTCAAGTGCGTGAGCAGCAGGGGCAGCTCGACATTCCGCTCCGTGCTCAGCGCCGGCAACAGGTTGTAGAACTGGAACACGAAGCCGATGTGCCTTGCGCGCCAATGGGCGAGTTGGGAATCCGACAATTGATCGACCCGGTCGGGCCCGATCTGAACCGTTCCCGAAGTGGGGCGATCCAAGCCGCCGATCAGATTGAGGAGCGTCGATTTTCCCGAGCCGGACGGCCCCATCAGCGCGAGGAATTCCCCTTCCTTCACTTCGAGATGCAGGCCGGAAAGCACTTCGACCGACTGCGAACCGCGCGTGAAAGTCCGGCTGACATTGTCGATCAGGACGAGGGTTTGGCGGGAATCACTCATCAGGGTTTTTCTACTTTGACCGCTTTGCCATCGACAAGATCGGAGGGAGGTCCGACGACCAGCGTGTCACCTGCGGAAACCCCGGCGGTCACCACCTGCTCGTCGCGGTTCGATGGACCGAGCCCCACCGCCTTGCGTTCGACCTTCCCGTCGCGGACAAGCCATACGATCCCCTTGCCATTGCTTTCCTGCACCGCCGCCTTGGGCACCACGACGGCATTTCCCGCGACCGCGATCGCCGGCTCTTCGCTCTGGAACGCAACCTTCACTCCCATCTGCGGCAAGATCCGCGGGTCGAGCTGCTCGAAGCCCACGCGCACCTTGACCGTCGCTTTCTGCCGGTCCGCGGTCGGGATGATCGCGATCACCTTGCACGGGATCTTCCAATCCGGATACGCATCGAGCGTCGCCTCCACCGGCTGGCCCGGTTTCACGCGGTTGATGAAGCTCTCGCCGACATCGACCTCGATCTCCAGCGAGTTCATGTCCACCAGCGTGCAGATCCCCGTGCGGGTGAAGCCGCCGCCCGCCGAGATCGGCGAGATCATCTCGCCCGGTTGCGAGTCCTTCGTCGTGACCACTCCGGCGAAGGGCGCGCGGATGATCGTGTCGTCCACCTGCTGCTTCCAATCGTCCACCTGGCGCTCGGCCACGGTGACCTCCGACTTCAGCCGCTCCAGCCCCGCGCGCCGACCTCGCGCTTCCGCTTCGGCGCGTTCGAAGTCGGTCTTGCTCACCGCGCGCGTTTGCTCGAGCCCGCGCAAGCGGACCAATTCCGCTTCGGCATACGCGAGTGCCGGCTCGGCCTCGGCCAGGGCCCGCTTCGATGCCTCCAGCCGGGCCTCCGCCAATCGCAGCCCGGTCTGCACGTTGGAATCATCGAGCCGCGCCAGCACCTGGCCCTTCTCCACCCTCATCCCTTCCTCCACCAGGATCTCCGCCACCTTTCCCGTCACTTTGGACGACACCGTGGCATCGAGGCGCGTCGTCACATAGCCGGAAGCATTCAGCAGGGTGCGCGCGGAGCCCGACCCTCCTCCGGACTGCGCCCGGGCCACCGCCGTCTTCACGGCGACGGGCTTCTCGCGGTGAATCCACCACCAGCCTCCGCCACCGCCTAGCAGCAAAACGACGAGGAGGATCCACCAGCCCTTCCCGCCGCCGGATTTCAGCGGCTCCTGCGAGCGGTCGATCCGCAAGCGATCGAGACTGGACGGCTTTGATTCCATCGGTCGGTTGCCGCCGACGATGGCTTCTGTTGGAGAGAATGCAAAGCCCGTCTGAGGGCATATCTCCACAGGTCGCACCGAACCGGTGCGACCCGTTGACGGACATCAGCTAAGACTCAGCGCTTTTTCCTCAGGAACGCAGGCACGTCCAGATCCTCGCCCTCGAACAAGCTCGGCGAGGCACCCTCGAACTTCCCGCGCGGACCGCCTTCGAAGCTTAGCTCCGGCTGGGCCTTCCCCGGCTTGGCTTTCGCGGCGGGTTTCTCCAGCACCACCGGCTCTTCCTCCAGATCCGCGAAGTCCTCTTCCAGATCGTCGAAGACACCCGGCAGCACCACCGGCTTCTCGGCGGGTACCGAGGGTTCTTGCTCGGAAGCGGGTTCCTGATCCTCCGCGATCGAGAAAAACGCGGGCTCCTCCTCTTCGAGTTCCTTCACCGGGGGTGCCGCGAGTTCCGGGAAATCGTCATCCTCCAGATCCGGAACAACCATGGGTTCCGGTTCCGGCTCGGGCTCGGGCTCCTCCTCCGCGATGCTCGCGAAATCATCCTCCTCCTTCTCGTCTTCCGGCACGATCGGGTCGATCGTGAAGGGCGAAGGCTCGGGTTCCGCAAAGGGGGCTTCCTCGACCGCCGGAGCGGCAGGACGCGAGGTGAATTCCGCCACCACCGGCGCGGGCGCGGGGTCGGCAAAGAGGCTGGCCGCCGTTGCGGACACAGGCACCGAGGGCTTGCGCTCGCGCGCGACCGGCTTGATGACCACCGGCTCCTCCTCTTCGACGTCGTCCGCGAAACCGATCGTCGGCTCCAGAAGCGCCGGGCGTTCCAGCTGCGAGGTGCGCGGGACGTGCAGACGGTCTTCCGGCAGGGAACTCACCATCGTGATGCTCAGGTGATCTCCCATGCTCGGGTCCACCGCCGCGCCGAAGAGCACGTGGGCCTTCTCGGGCACATGCTTCGACAGGCTCTGCATCAGCAGCTCGATCTCGTACAGGGTCAGATCTTCGCCCCCGCAGAGGTGGACCAGCACGGTCTCGGTGTCGCGCAGCAGCGCGCCTTGATCGAGCAGCGGGCTGTTGAGCGCGTTCCGGAGCGCCTTCTGCGCGCGGTCCTTGCCGGTCGCGATGCCGGAACCGAAAAGGCAGCGCGAGCGCGTCGTGCGCAGCGCGGTCATCAGGTCGTCCAGGCCGACGT
>CAMLOZ010000262.1 GCA_946481625.1 uncultured Haloferula sp.
GCCGGACGGTTTCTGGATCCGGGGCGACTGGCCGGAGGGAACCCTGCTGACGGTCAGCTATCTCGTCGCGGGGGCGGAGGTGGTGAAGGAAATCTTTTATCGGCCGGGTGAGGACGGGCAGTACATCTTCACCGGCGGAGATCCCGGGTCGGTGAGCGTGGTGGCGGGGGACCATCCCGCGGATTCGATCGCGCCCCCGCCGTTCCCGGGTCCGTCCGAAACCTTCGAACGCCGCCGGCGGGACGACGACGACAACGGCCGTCCGCGTCCGCCGATCTTCCCGTCCGCTTACTGAGGCACCGTGTCACGTTCGCGGTCATTTTCGGAGCTCGGGACTTCGGTAGCGAAGGAGCTGCGCCCGCAGGCCTTCGTCTCCGGAGCGAATACGCGGCGTCCTTGGTTGGCGGCGCGGAGCCGGAGGAGTCTGGAGGCGGCGGGATTCGCGGTGGCGGAAGGCGTTCCTTCGGGGGCATGCCTGCTGTTGAAGGCCGGGGAAGCACTACGTTCACCGGAGCTGTTCCAAGCGCCGCCGGAATTGCCGGGGCGGAGCCTCGTGGCGGTGGGGCTGCCGGTAGCGGGGGAATGGGCGCGGTTCCATGCAAAGCACGGCGGCGACTATCCGGCCGGGCTGCCGCCCTTGCTCTGCGAATGGCATTCGTCGGGGGAGACCGCCTCGGCGCGGATGCGGGGAGACGGTCTGCCTGCCGATATCCGGGCGGTGCACTGGCCGTCGCTGGACCTGGCGGCGACGGACGAGCGCCTTTGGGTGTATGAGATCGTGACGAGTCTCCAACATGGCGGGGCGGAGAAGATCGCCCGCGATCTGGCGCTCGCCTTGCCGGGGCACGGGCTGGCCTCGCGGCTGGTGATTCTAGGCAAGCCGCACCGGCAGAAGCTCGAGGCCCCGCCGGGAGCCTTGGACCTTTCCTCACGGGCGAAAGGCGAACGGGTGACGATGCTGGTGAAGCGGGCCATCGCGGAAGGAGTGGATGTCCTGCATGTCCATCTCACCGATGCGGAGGAGACGAGGGCTCTGGCGAAGTCGGGTATCCCGGTAATCGCGACGGTCCACAATACGCGGCAAGGCTGGCCGCGGGGTTGGGAGACCTTGGGCAAGGGCGATGTCGCGCTGATGCTGGCTTGTTCGCAAGCGGCGGAGGTGGAGTTGAGGGCGGCGATGCCCGAGGTTCCCGTGCGCACCGTGTGGAACGGGATCCGGCCGAACGAGTTTCCGGAGACGTCGCTGCCGGGCGCAGAAGAAGGGTTCACGCTCGCCGTTGTTGCGAATCCGCGTCCCCAGAAGCGGCTCGAGCGCTTGCCCGGGATCGTGGCGGCGGTGCAGGCCGAACTGGCGGCGAGGGGGATCGCAAAGCGGGTGCGGCTGGTGATTGCCGGGGAGACATCGGCATCGCTGACCGAGGCAGTGGAGAGCCGTGCGCTGGTGGATCGGGAGGCGGAGAAGCATGGCATCGATGTCGCGTGGACGGAAGGAGCCGTCCCGGTGCGGGAGGTGCTGGCGAATTGCCATGCGCTGGTTTCGTGCAGCGCCCACGAAGGATTGAGCTTGGCGCATCTCGAAGCGCTATCGAGCGGACGGCCGGTGATCGCCTGCGATACCGGCGGCACACGGGAACTCGCTTGGCGGAATCCGGCGGTCGCGCTGCTGGATGCGGAGGCCTCCGCGGCGGAGTTCGCCCGCGTCGTGGTGGAGGTGTTGCTGGATCCGCCCTCATCCGCGCACCGCCTGGTGTGGAGGGACTTCACGGCGGAGCGGATGGCGGAACGGGTGGCGAGGTTTGCGAAGGCCGCGGCGAGCGGCCCGATGGCGGAGCGCAAGACCATCTGGTTCGTGTCCAACAACCTTTCGATGGGTGGAGCGCAGTCGTCGCTGAAGCGGCTGGCGAAGTCGTTCCATCGACGCGGCTTGAACGTTCGCGTGGCCTTGTTGCAGGAATATCCCGAACATCCGACGGCGGGTCGCACGGATCTGTTAGAACATGGGATCGAGGTCTTCGTGCCGCCGCCAGCGGGTTTGATCGGGGCGCAGGAGGCGGTGGATTTGATCCTGGGGGAGATGGCGGCGGAGCCGCCGGGGGCGGTGGTGTTCTGGAACGCGATCACGACCCACAAGCTCTTGCTCGCGGAGGCGCTGCCCTTCGCCCGGGTCCATGACATCTCGCCGGGAGAAATGTGGTTCAGCTCCTTCGAGCGCTGCATGGAGAATCCGCCGCCGGGACTGCCGTGCCGGGTGCCGGAGGATTACGGACGTCTGTTAGAGAGCTTCACGGTGAAGTACTCCGCGGAGGCGAAGCGGGCCGAGGCGATTGGAGCGCCGGTGAAAGTAATCCCGAACGGCGTGGTGATGCCGGAGCATCCGCGGAGGCGAGTGAAGGTGGCGGATCGCTTCGTTTTCGGCACCGCGGCGCGGATCAGCCCGCAGAAGCGGCTGGATGAATTGATTGCGGCCTTCCGATTGGCATTGCCGGAGTTGCCGGAGGCGGTGCTGCGGATCGCGGGAGGCGTGGAGACCGGAGCGGAGGAGTGTGCGGCCGAGTTGAGGGGATTGGCGGAAGGGCTGCCGGTCGAGTGGCTCGGGGAACTGCGGGATATCGGGGGCTTCCACGAAGGTTGCGATGCGTTCGCGATGGTCTCGGATCCGGCGGGTTGTCCGAATGCCTCGCTGGAGGCCCTGGCCTCAGGCTTGCCGGTGGTGGCGACGGATGTCGGGGGCGCTTCGGAACAGGTGATCGACGGTGTGAACGGCTTTCTGGTTCCGGCGCGGGATGTTCCGGCCTTGGCCCGGGCGATGGTGGAAATGGCGAAGGATGCCGCGCGGCGCGATGCGATGAGCGAGGCGGCGCGGGAACATATCCGGCGGCACTTCACGGTGGAGCGGATGACGGACGACTACCTGCGGCTTTTCTTCCCGGATGGAATCTAACAGAAAAAAGGTCATGGTGACCGGTGCGGCCGGATTCATCGGGAGGCATGTGGTCCGGCATTTGTCGGAGCAGGGCTGGAATGTCTCCGGATTGGATCTTGTTCCAACGGACGGGGGGATCGGGTGCGATCTGCGGAACGGCGATCTGCCGGACGATGAATTTCCGTTTATCGTGCACCTCGCGGCGCTCGGCGGCGTGAGGCCCTCGGTGGAGCGGCCGCTGGATTATTTGGAGACGAACGTGGCGGCGACGGAGAGATTGTTAGAGCACGCGCGGCGGAGGGGATTGCGGCGGATGGTGTTCGCGTCGTCTTCGAGCGTCTATGGAACGAGGGAGGGGAAGCCGAGCAGGGAGGACGATGCGCTGGCGCCGTGCAGTCCGTATGCGTTGACGAAGGTGCAGGGGGAACAGTGGGGGAAGATGTTCGCGGAGAAGCACGGAATCGATTTGGTGGCCTTGCGATTGTTCGCGGTTTGGGGGCCGGGACAGAGGCCGGATCTGGCGCTCGAGTCATTCCGCAGGAAGATCGAGGCGGGAGAGACAGTGACGATTCATGGCGACGGGGAGCAGCGGCGGGATTTGACGCACGTGTCGGATGTGGCGCGGGCGGTGGAGGCGGCGCTGAGGTGGGAGGGCAGGGGGTTCGAGGTGTTCAATGTGGGAACGGGGAGGAATCATTCGGTGAACGAGATGTTGCGGGTGGTGGAGGGATGGGTCGGGAAGAAGGCGAAGGTTGAATACGGGATGGAGCATGCGGCGGACGTGCCGGTGACCTTGGCCGACGTGGGGAAGGCGAAGAGGGAGTTGGGGTGGGAGGCGCGGGTGGGGTTTCCGGGGGAGTGATATAAGAGAGAAGATCGACGAAATATGATGTAAGATAGGGTGTGGTCACCGGGGTTGTCCGCGCCGGAGGCTTGAAGCCCGGGCTCGGGCAGCGGAGCGGTCGGCTACTCTGCTGGCTACCGCCCAAGCGAGGCAGGCGCGTTGTCCGAGGGATCGGAGAACGGCTTGTCGGACCATCTCGCTTCGCTCGGTTGCGGTCCCAGGATTACCCGGCGACGGCTTCGGCAACGCGCATGCCGTCGAGGGCGGCGCTGACGATGCCGCCGGCGTAGCCGGCACCTTCGCCGCAGGGGTAGAGGGCTTTGACCTCGGGATGCTCGAGGGTGTCGTCGCGGCGCGGGATGCGGACGGGAGAACTGGTGCGGGTCTCGAATCCGAGGAGCAGGGCTTCCCTTCCCGCGTAGCCGGGAATCTTGCGGTCGAAGAGTCTCAGGCCGGTGCGCATGCGGCTCACGATGCCCGCGGGCATGATCTCGTGGAGCGGCGCGGGGTTTCCACCGGGGAAGTAGCTGGTCGCGGGGAGGTCGGCGGAGATCTTCCCGGCGAGGAAGTCGGCGACGCGCTGGCCGGGGGCGACCTGGCCACCGCCGCCCGCTTGCTTGGCGGCGACCTCGAGCGCCTTCTGGTAAGCGATGCCGGAGAGGATCCCGTGTTCGGCGGCAAAGGCATCGGTATCCTCGGGTTCGACGGTCACGACCAGTCCGGAGTTGGCGAAGGGCGAGTCGCGGCGGGCGAGGCTCATGCCGTTCACGACGACTTCGTCATTTTCCGTGGAGGCGGGGACGATGAAGCCGCCGGGGCACATGCAGAAGGAGTGCACACCGCGGTCGTCGATCTTCGTGGCCACCGCGTAGCGCGCCGCGGGGAGCAGGTCGGGGCGCGGCTCGTCCTTGCGCAGGTGATACTGCCGGGCATCGATGAAGGGTTGCGGGTGCTCGATGCGCACGCCGACGGCGAAGGGCTTGCGTTCGAGGAGGATCTTCTTCGCGGCAAGCAGGCGGTAGATGTCGCGCGCGCTGTGGCCGGTGGCGAGGATCACGGCATCGCCGGTGATCTCCTCGCCGGCGGCGGTGACGACGCCCTGCAAGCGGTCGCCGCTGAGGATGAAGTCCACGACCTTGGTCTGGAAGCGGACTTCGCCTCCGCCTTCGAGGATCGAGGCTCGCATCGCCTTCACCACGTTCGGCAGGAGGTTCGAGCCGATGTGCGGGTGGGCATCGGTGAGGATGCGCGGCGGGGCACCGTGGGCGACGAGGATTTCGTAGATGCGGGCGACGGGCCCGCGTTTGGTGGCGCGGGTGTAGAGCTTGCCGTCCGAGTAAGTTCCGGCACCGCCCTCGCCGAAGCAGTAGTTGGATTCCGGGTTGACGGTGTGTTCTTTGTTAATAGCCGCCAAATCGCGCCGCCTCGTGCGCACATCTTTTCCTCTTTCAAATAAAACCGGCTTGATACCCAGCTCGATGAGCCGCAATGCGGCAAACATTCCGGCCGGTCCGCAGCCGACAATCAGTGCCTGCGGGCGCTTGCTTACATCCGGGTACACAATGCGCGTACCTGCCAATGCGGGAGGCGCTTCACCCGCGTAAACTTCGGCTTGTACATTAATTTTTACCTGCCGGCTACGGGCATCTATCGATTGGCGTGTTTTACGAATGAATGGGTTGTCGCTTTCGCGCAGGCGGAGCTTTTGGATTACAAAGCGACGGAAATTGTCTTCATCCAGCGCGATCTCCGGCGCTAGGGTAAGTTGAAGCGTATGGTGCATATTTTGGAAAGGGATTTATCCTTTAATGGCACAAAGGTAGGCATACTTTTGAAGCGACCAACTTCGACTGCCGACGGTTGACCGCCGACCGCTGACAATAGACTATACCTGACTACCCTTGACAATCCCTGACTATACCCGACCGCCCCCAGCCCCGGGTAGCAAACCGCGCAGCACTACTTTTAAAAACATACGACAATCAAC
>CAMLOZ010000263.1 GCA_946481625.1 uncultured Haloferula sp.
GGAGGCCCGGGAGGATCGGCAGCCCCGCGGCGTCGGCCGACGTCCAGCCGGCCGGGCGGGCGTGATTGGTGGTCAAATCCCAGATGGCGGACGAGCTCACCCGAAACCCTCCGGTTGTGCGCTCGGTGTTGTAGAGCTCGAAGAGAACGACGGCAGGCAGGAGTTCCGTGGGAATCGTGAAACCCGCCTGGTACGTGTAATTCTGATTCTGGATCGGATAGTTGATGCGCGCATCGAGCAGATCCCAGGTCGTGCCGTCGGCGCTTCCGGCGAAGTTCCATGACACCGGGTTGCGCGAATATTCGACGCTGTCATTGGCGGAAGCCCAGTTGTAGGAATCGATCGTCACCGCCGATCCGAAGTCGAAGGTCAGGGCCTCCGCCTCGCCGAGAGGATTGCCCTTGAACCATTTCGTATTGATATCGCCGTCGCCCACCTTTGCCGGGCCTTCGCCTTCATTTGGATCCTGGGTACCCGACGTGATGGTCACGGGCACCACGTTCGTGCCGCTTCCGTTGCGGTTGTTCGTGTTCAGGACGGTCCCGTTGTGCGAGAAGGTGAATTCCGCCAACTGCATGTTTCCGTTGTCGTTCCATACCCGTGTGGTCTGGAAGCGGAAGTAGCGATAGGTCTTTTCAGCAGCGGAGGCGGAGGCGACGGTCGCCCACAGGACGACAGCCAGCACCGCCAACCGACTCGGTCCGTTGAGGGGATTGAGGTATTTCAAGGGGTTCATCTGATCGGGTCTTTGTTTCGGGTGCCATTCCCGGAAGGGGGATGACACCGGTTCGAAGAGGCAAATGGCACCTCTCCAGCAAAATCAACGACAATCCCGAGGGTTGCGTTTAGTCGCCACGGGAAACTGAGGGCAAAAAACGCCTCGATGCGCTTCAAACGCAGCATCCGGAGCAGCGGCCAAGCCGACAATCTGCACGAAATCCTGCTAGAGCCGTTTCACCTGGGCTCCGGGCCACCGGAAGAGAGGACTCCCCGGGTTTGCCCGAAAAAATCACCGGACAGTGTCCAGCACCGGGGCCACCATTCGTCTTCACTGTGAACCCCTGCGAAAAACGACCAACCAAACCATCGAAATGAAAACCACCTCGTTCCTCCGCCCGTTCCTCGCCGCCTGCGCCCTGGCGCTGGCCGCCCCCGCCCTCCGAGCCCAGGAAATGCCCGAAATGCCCAAACCCCAGAGCGAGCACCACTGGCTCGAAAAATTCGCCGGCACTTGGGAAACCGAAATGGAATGCACCATGGCTCCCGACAAGGAGCCCATGAAGGGCAAAGCTACAGAGACCGCCCGCATGCTCGGCGGCTTCTGGCTGATCGTGGAAAACAAGGCCGAAATGATGGGCCAGCCTTTCATCGGCGTCCTGACCTTGGGCTACGACCCGGCGAAGAAGAGCTACGTGGGCACCTGGACGGATTCCATGACCTCCCACATGTGGACCTACACCGGCACCGTCAACGAAGCGGGCGACACCCTGACGCTCGACACCGAAGGCCCCTGCCCGATGCAGGGCGGGAAGATCTGCAAGTTCAAGGAAGTCATGAAGATGACCGGAAAGGACGAGAAGACCTTCACCAGTTCGATCCAAGGCGATGACGGCAAGTGGACCCAGATGATGACCGCGAAATCGAAGCGCGTGAAATAACCGTGTCCCGCCCGCTCCTCCCCGTTCGTCGTACTACTGACAACCCCAACGAACCATGAGCACGCAATCGGCAACAATGGAAAGCCCCGTGGATCTTTCGGGCCACCGGGTGGTAACGCGGGAGGAGTGGCTCGCGGCGCGAAAAACGCTGCTGAGAAAGGAGAAGGACCACTACCGGGAGCGCGACCGGATCGCCGCGCTGCGGCGCGAACTCCCGTGGGTGAAGATCGACAAGGACTACGTCTTCGAAGGACCCGGCGGGAAGGTCGGCCTGGCGGACCTGTTCCGGGGCCGGAGCCAGTTGATCATCTACCATTTCATGTTCGGCCCCGGCTGGGAAGAAGGCTGCGGCGGCTGCTCCTTCCTCTGCGACCACGTGGACAGCGCCCGGCAGCATTTCGAGCACCGCGACATCGCCTTCGCGGCGGTATCGCGGGCACCGCTGGCGGAGTTCGCGCCCTTCAAGAAACGCATGGGCTGGAAGTTCCCTTGGGTTTCGTCGAACGGCAGCGACTTCAACTACGACTTCGGCGTATCCTTCACCGAGGAACAGGTCGCGAAAGGTCAGGCGTTCTACAACTTCGCTCCCGAGACCGATACCGGTGAATCGCACGGAATCAGCGTCTTTTACAAGAACGAGAAGGGCGAGGTCTTCCATACCTACTCTTGCTATGCGCGGGGCGGCGAGGAGGTGCTGACGACCTTCATGTTCATGGACCTCACGCCGAAGGGACGGAACGAGGAGAGCACCATGAACTGGGTGCAATTCCACGACCGGTACGACACCACGGAGGGAGGAAGTTGCAACTGCGGGAAGGAGGCCGGGGCATGAACGCCTGTTGCGTCAAACGGCGCGGTGCCGCCCGGAAAAGCCGCGGCGTGGCGGCATGGCTGGTCCCCGGTGGCCTTCTGGTGCTGATGCCGAAATGCCCGGTCTGCCTCGCGGGCTACGTGGCCGCGGCTACCGGACTAGGCCTGTCGGTTCCCGCGGCATCCGGCTTGCGCACGGTCCTCATCGCCCTCTGCTGCGTCTCGCTCGCTTTCCTCGCAATCCGCCTGCTGCTCCGGCGCAAACCATCATCCAACCCGACCATCTCATGAAGACCTTGGAGAAAACCAATGAAGAGCAGATCCGCGATCTCGCGCAGCAATGGCTGGAAGCCGTGCATGCCCGCGATGCCGCGGCGGTGATGGCCTGCTATGCCGACGACGTGATCGCCTACGATCTCTTCACACCAACGAAGGTGTCCGGTGCCGCCGCCTATCGGAAGAACTACGAAACCTGGTTCGCCTGCTGCAAAGACGGCCCGGCGAGCTACGAGATCAAGGAACTCGATGTGGTGGCCGGCGACGATGTCGCCTTCTGCCGCTCGCTGAACCGCATGACGGGGCCAAACGCCGAGGGCAAGGAAGAGGAATCATGGATCCGCGTCACCGTGTGCTTCCGGAAGCGCGGCGATGAATGGAAAGTGGTCCACGAACACATCTCCGTACCCCTCGACATGCAAAGCCAGAAAGGCGTCTTCCAATATTCGGCGTGATCGCCGTAAGCTCATCCAACCTACAGCAGCATCATGAACAGCTACACCAATCCGAACGGCTACCTGCTCCTCTTCCGCGGGACCGACTGGCACATGCAACTCTCGCCCGAGGAGATCCAGCGGGTGATGGGTGACTGGAGCGCGTGGTTCGACCGCCTGGGCGAACAGGACAAACTCGCCGCCGCAAATCCGCTCGAGAACGAGGGTGCCGTGGTGTCGGGGAAAGCCCGCTCGGTTGCCGACGGCCCCTTCGCTGAAGCCAAGGAATCGATCGGCGGTTTCTTCCTCCTCAAAGTCGATACGATGGAGGAAGCGCTGGCGATCGCGAAGGATTGCCCCGCCCTTCCCTACGGCCTCACGGTCGAAGTGCGCCCGGTTGCACCCGCTTGCCCCGCCGCCCGGATGGTGGACGAGGCGAGCCAACACGCGATGGCCTGATCCGGTGAGCGTGCCGCCTGTCCAGAATCCGGAGATCCCCAAGCTGACCGAGCACCTTTTCCGCCATGAGGCGGGCAAGCTCGTGTCCACGCTCACGGGGATTTTCGGGATCCATCGTCTCCAGCTTGCCGAGGATGTGGTGCAGGAGGCGATGATCCGCGCGCTCCAGACCTGGCCCTACTACGGCGTGCCCGCGAATCCGGCGGCATGGCTGATGCAAACGGCGAAGAACCGTGCGCTCGATCTGATCCGCCGCGAAAAGCTCTTCAACGAGAAGCAACCAGAGATCGCCGCCTCGCTGGAAGCCCTTCCGGACGAAGGCGACGCCCCGCAATTCGACGACGAGATCCGCGACGACCGCCTGCGCTTGATCTTCGCCTGCTGCCATCCGGCGATCTCGCTCGAGGATCAAACCGTCCTCGCGCTGAAGACACTCTGCGCCTTCGGCATCGCGGAAATCGCGACCGCTTTCCTGAGCAGCGAGGCTGCGATCGCAAAGCGTCTCACCCGCGCCAAGCAGCGGATCCAGGACCAGCGCATCCCTTTCGAGATTCCCTCCGGGGCCGAACTCGGGCCCCGTCTCGATGGCGTGCTTCAAGTGCTCTACCTGCTTTTCAACGAAGGCTACAAGGCATCAAGCGGCGACCTGGTGGTGAAGGAGGAACTGTGCCGCGAAGCGATCCGCCTCGGCGGACTCCTGGCAGCGCATCCGGCCGCGGACCATCCCCGCACCCATGCCTTGCTCTCCCTGATGCTGCTCGATGCCGCGCGGATCCCGGCACGGCAGGACCGCGAGGGCAACATCCTGCGCCTGATGGACCAGGACCGCAGTGCCTGGGACGCCACCTTGATCTCCGCCGGGCTCTGGCATCTCTCGCAGGCATCCCGGGGCGAGGAGATCAGTGAATATCACCTCCAGGCGGGCATCGCGGCCTGCCACTGCACCGCACCGGACTACCGCTCCACCAACTGGGAGCGGATTCTGAAACACTACGACCGCTGGCTGGAGATCAGCGACTCGCCGGTGGTCGCCCTCAACCGCGCGGTGGCCGTCGCGAATGTCCACGGCGCGGAAGCCGGGATGAAGGCGTTGCGTTCCATCGCCAAGCCCGAGCAGCTTGAAACCTACTACTTGTTCCACGCCGTCGTCGGCGACTTCGAGGAGCGCATGGACCGCCGGCAGGAGGCAGCCGCCAGCTTCGGCAAGGCGATCGAGCTCACGGGGGTGGCGGCCGAAAAATCCTTCCTCGTCGAGCGTCGGCTAGCCTGCGAGTCGAATGTTCCATATCGACCGGGGAAGCATCGTCCCAAGGCATGAAAAAAGGTCGTCCGGTTTCCCGGACGACCTCCTTGAAGGATTCGGCTGTGGCACCGGATCTCAGGGAAGCGGAACTTCCGAGATCGTCTTGAGCACGCGGCTGGCGATCTGGTACGGGTCGCCCTGCGAGTTCGGACGGCGGTCTTCAAGGTAGCCCTTGTAGCCGGCGTTGATGAAGCTGTGCGGGACGCGCACCGAGGAACCGCGGTCGGCGATGCCGTAGGTGAACTTGTCGATCGACTGCGTTTCGTGCAGGCCGGTGAGGCGCATGTGGTTGTCGGGGCCGTACACGGCGATGTGTTCGTCGAGGTTCTTGGCGAAGGCCGCCATGAGAGCTTCGAAGTACTCCTTGCCGCCGGTTTCGCGCATGTACTTCGTGGAGAAGTTGCAGTGCATGCCGGAGCCGTTCCAGTCGAGTTCCGAACCGAGCGGCTTGCAGTGGAAGTTGATGTCCACGCCGTAGCTTTCGCAAAGGCGGAGGAGGATGTAGCGGGCGACCCAGATCTGGTCGGCGCAGGTCTTCGAGCCCTTGCCGAAGATCTGGAATTCCCACTGGCCCTTGGCCACTTCGGCGTTGATGCCTTCGTGGTTGATGCCGGCCTCAAGGCAGAGCTCGAGGTGCTCCTCGACGATCTGGCGGGCAACATCGCCGACGTTGCTGTAGCCGACGCCGCAGTAGTATGGGCCCTGCGGACCGGGGAAGCCGTCCTTCGGGAAGCCGAGCGGGGCACCATTCTCCCACAGGAAGTATTCCTGCTCGAAGCCGAACCAGGTGTCCGGGTCATCGAGGATGGTGG
>CAMLOZ010000264.1 GCA_946481625.1 uncultured Haloferula sp.
AACTTTCACATGGCGTCCCTCGACCAGTTCATAGCCGTAGCCATCCGAACCGATAACAGCCCCCGGTTGGACGATCACGCGATCCCCGAGGATACAGCGCTCGCGCACCGAGACGTTCGCATAAATCAGGCAATCCCTGCCAACCCTCGCCTTCTCGCCGATCACGCAATTCGGGCCGATCTCCGTGCCCTCGCCGATCACGGCTCCTGCCATCACCACGGCCCCGGCATGCACCCGGACCTTCGCCGGATCCAACTCCGCCGATTCGTCCACCACCGCCCGGGCATGAATCCCCGGAGTGAAGGACCGCGCTACCTCCGCCACGAAATGCTTCACCGCGAGGCCGAAGGCGAAGGAGGGATTGTCCGCCGCTATCAGCGCACAACCGTCCGGCCCTTCCTCCACCCCGCGCGGCACGATCACCGCTCCGGCTTTCGTCACCAGATACTGGGACCGGTACTTCTCGTTGCCGAGGAAGGACAGCTCCGTGGCACCCGCCTCGTCCAGCGAAGCGATACCATCGATCAAAAGATCGAGCCCGCCCCGGACGATGTCACCATCGACCAGACGGGCGAGCTCGGAAAGAGTCAGGGCCACCGGATTACGGCTTGAATCACTCGCCCGGAGCGGGAGCGGGGGCCGGAGCAGGCGTTTCCTCGGAAGGCTTGCTTTCGGCGGGTGCGTCCTTGTTCAGCTCCTTGAGCAGCACGGCGGTGATGTCGGTCGCGTCCTTCGTGTAGAGGAAGAACGGCACCTGCGAGGTGCTGAGGCCGGACTTGTCGAAAACATAGTCGAAGTCCTCGGCCTTGGCCTTCTCTTCGACCAGTTTGCGGATCTCCTCGAGGATGCCCTTCATGCGCTGGACCATCTTCTCGTTGAGGCCCTGGTTGCGGCGCTGGAGGAACTCGCGGCGTTCGCGGTCGAGCGCGATGCCCTCCTGCTGCTTCACGTTCCATTCGTTGAAGACCGTCTGCTTCTTGGAATCCGCGATCGAGGGATCTTCGAACTGCTTGCGCATGTTCTGCAACTCGGTGTCGAGCTGGCGGATCCGGTCGAGCCGCTCGTTGTTGTCCTTCTGGATCTTGGCCCGCTCGACGTTGATCTCCTTCTGCGCCTCGTTCGTGCGATGGTATTCCTTGAAAAGCTGCTGCATGTCGACCGTGGCGATCTTCAGCTTGCCTTCCTGAGCCGCGGCGGTCCCGCACAAGGCGAAGGCGGCTACGAGGGCGGTGATACGGCGGATAATGGTCATGAATGGAGGTTCCCCTTGGGATTGGGAGGACGTTGAACCGAAAATCCGGGAGCGTCAACGCCCCATCCGGCCCTTGCGGAAGCAGGTCCCGCGGACAATCTTCGGCCGCCATGCGCACCGCCGCCACCGCCCCGGACCTCCGCCGCGAAATCGCCTCCCTGCCCCGCCCGCTCCTGCTTGTGCCGACCATGGGAGCCCTGCACGAAGGCCACCTCGCCCTCGTCCGCCGCGCCCGTGAAGCGGCGGGAGCAACCGGCACTGTCGCGGTCTCCATCTTCGTCAATCCAATCCAGTTCGACCGCCCCGGCGACCTCGCCGCCTACCCGAAGCCGCTCGAAGACGACCTCGAACAATGCCGCCAGGCTGGCGTCGATCTCGCTTTCACCCCGGAAACCGCGGCCATGTACTTCCCCGACCGCTCGATCACCGTGACGGAATCGCTACTCTCCGCCCACCTCTGCGGTGCCACCCGCCCCGGCCACTTCGACGGCGTCTGCACCGTGGTTCTGAAGCTCTTCAACCTCTTCCAGCCGGATGCCGCCGTCTTCGGCGAGAAGGACGTGCAACAGCTCGCGATCCTCCGCCGCATGGTCCGGGACCTCGACGTTCCGGTCGAGATCATCGGCTACCCCACCGTCCGGGAGCCCGACGGCTTGGCGATGTCCTCTCGCAATGTCCGCCTCACCCCCGAGCACCGCGCCGATGCCCCCCGCATCCGCCGGGCCCTCGACGGAGCCCGCTCCCTCCTCCAGTTCGGCGAACGCGCCGCCGCCCCCTACCTCGCCGCCGCCCGCAAGCACCTTGAGGATTCCCCCTACCTCCGCATCGACTACCTCGAACTCGTCGATGCCGAGACCCTCCAACCCGTCGGCCACATCAAGAAGCCGGCAGTCCTCGCCACCGCGGTTTTCTACGGCGATGTCAGGCTGATCGACCATGTCACGCTCCTTCCCTGAGGAGAGCTTTGACACCGTCCACGTCCCCCGGAAAAGATCATGGCCACACGCCCGCCATGAAATTTCTCTCCCTTTGCCTATTGCTTGCCACCACCGCGTCGGTCCTTGCGGAGGTCCGGGTCCGCGAGTTCAAGTCGGCACGCGGCGGCAGGGTGTGGATCTACAAACCCGATGCGAAGCCTACCGAAAAGCTTCCTTGCGTTCTGATCGCCGCGGCAGGCTCGAACCTCGTCACCGGCATGCTGTTGAGCGAGGAAGACCGGCCGGAACACCAACCCTACGCCGAAGCCGGCTTTGTGGTCGCCGCCTATGATGTGAGCGGCCCCCCTCCCGAAGACGAATCCGACGAAGAGAAGCTGCTCGAGTCACTGAAGGCCTATTTCAAAAGTGACTTCGGCACGGCCGATGCCATGGCTGCCCTAGACTTGGCCCAGGAAAAAGTAACACAGATCGACCCCCGCCGGATCTACGTGGCAGGCCACAGTTCCGCCGGCACATTGGCCCTCCAAGTCGCGGCGGCCTTCGGACAGATCCAAGGTGCTGCGGTTTACGCCCCCGTGGTGGACTTGGAGGAACAGATCGGAAAGCAACAGATCGAGTCAATCAATGGAGAGGTCATGGGGTTCCGCCGCATCCTCGGCTATTCCCCCAAGAACCACTGGGACATCCAGCAATCACCGCTTTTTCTTTTCCATGCAAAGGACGACCGGAAGCCATGGGTCGAAGCGATCGAGAAGTTCCATCTTGCCTTGGAGAAAGCGAAGGCACCCCATGAATACGTCGTGGTGGACTCCGGCGGACACTACGACTCGATGATCGAAGTCGGTCTTCCCCGCGGCGTCGAATGGCTCAAGAAACTGGACGCCACCGTGGCAGCGTCCAAGCCCCGGCCCGGAACACAGCCGCTTGACGTTTCCCCGGGAATGGAGATCGAGTTCAAGGACAATGGCATCCACCTCGACAAATTCCTCTTCCTGCCGGGCAAAACCACTCGCGCCGAACTGGTCGCCGCACTTGGCGAACCGGACCGCAGCGTTCGCGTGTTCCTGTTCGGGTCCGACACGGTCATGCTCTACTACGATGCCGCCGGGCTGGAGTTCACATTCAAGTCGGCAGTCCAGCAGGACACTCTCCTTCCACGGCGGGAGTCGCCCTTGGAGTTGCTGATCCATTTCCGGCCTTCCGGCAACTACAGCCCGCGCAAAGCTTTCCCGGGAAAGGTCGTCATCCGCGGTGTTGAAATCCGAGCCGGTGTCACGGAAGGCAAAGTCGCCGCTGATCTGAAACCGAAATTCACCAAGGAGGAAGCCGCCATCGGCAACAACTCTTCCTCCATTCGCCGCTTCGCGAAGAGCTACACGACCTTCAGCGGAGGGAAGGCGGGGGAATTGAAAGACGATCCCGTGGACTACATTTTCTGCGCCAGGCCCATGCCGGAGTGATAACCAACCTTGGTTTTCTGCCAAGGCAGGGCGGAATTTAGCCTTTTCGTCACCTTCGCTGCCGCCATCCTGCCGCTTCCATGACGTGCGACTTCCTGGTGATCGGCGCAGGCATAGCCGGTCTCTCCTTTGCGATCCGGGCTGCCGCCCATGGCTCCGTGATCGTCCTGACCAAGGGCACTGCCTACGATTCGAACACCGCATGGGCCCAGGGCGGGATCGCCTCGGTTCTCCCCGAAGGTCTCCGCGACGAAGGCGACTCGGTCGAGCTCCACATCGCCGACACCCTCGATGCCGGCGCCGGCCTGTGTAAGGAGGACATCGTCCGCACCATCATCACCGAGGGAGCCGCCACCATCGATGACCTCACCGGGCATGGCGTGAAGTTCGATCGCGAGAACAGCCACTTCGCGCTGGGCAAGGAAGGCGGCCACTCGAAGCGCCGCATCCTCCACGCCCGCGACACCACCGGCCGCGAAATCGCGGAGTCGCTCGTCGAGGTCGCCCGCAAGACTCCAAACCTGACCCTGCTGGAGCACCACTTCGCCATCGACCTCATCACCACTGGCAAGCTCGGCATGGTCACGGAGGACCGGGTTCTCGGGGCATACGTGCTCGAAACGAAGACCGGCGAGGTGAAGATCTTCCGCTCCGACCGCGTCCTGCTCGCCACCGGCGGCTGCGGCAAGGTTTACCTCTATACCACCAATCCCGATTCCTCGACCGGCGACGGGGTGGCGATGGCCTGGCGGGCCGGAGCGAACGTGGCGAACATGGAGTTCATCCAGTTCCACCCCACCTGCTTCTACAATCCGGGGGCCGTCGGCGCGGAGGCCCGCTCCTTCCTCGTCAGCGAGGCCGTGCGCGGCGAGGGGGCGATCCTGATCAACGCGCGGGGCGAGGACTTCACGAAGAAGGCCGACCCCCGCGGCTCGCTGGCCCCCCGCGACATCGTCGCCCGGGCGATCGACCGCGAGATTAAGCGGACCGGTGCGCCCTGCGTTTACCTGGACGTGACTCACAAGCCGCCGGGCTTCATGCGCGAGCGCTTCCCCTTCATTTACGAGAAGCTGCTGGCCTTCGGCTTGGACTGCGAAAAACAGCCGATTCCGGTTGTGCCGGCCGCCCACTACCAGTGCGGGGGGGTGGTCACGGACGTGAACGGCAAGACCTCCATCCGCGGGCTCTATGCCGTCGGCGAGGTCGCATGCACCGGCCTTCACGGCGCTAACCGATTGGCTTCCAATTCCTTGCTGGAGGGAAACGTCACCGCCCGCCGGGCCTTGGACGACATCCTGCACCACTACGGCGTGGAGAAGAACGGCGAGGAACTTGTCGATATCCCCGGCTGGCACCACGGCGACGTCACCGCGCCGGACGAACTGGTGGTGATTTACCACAATTGGGACGAACTCCGCCGCCTGATGTGGGACTACGTTTCCATCGTCCGAACCGACAACCGCCTCCGCCGCGCGGCCACGCGATTGCGTAATTTGAAGAAGGAGGTCCGCGAGTTCTACTGGGGGCACCGCGTCACCGCCGATATTCTTGAGTTGCGCAACCTCGTCGCAGTCGCTTCTCTGGTCGTCGACTGCGCGATACGACGCCGGGAATCCAGAGGCCTCCACTACACCTTGGACTACCCGGCTACCGACGAAAGATTTCTCAGGGATACCGTCCTCCGGCGGTTTTAAAAAGCAAACGAAAGATGGGAAGATCCGAGACCCCCCGCTCCGAAAGCTTCTCCGCCCGGTTTCGAACCGGCGGCGCGGCACGGTCGTCTCTCCCCGTTTTCCTCGCTCTTTTCGCCCTTCCGCTCGTAGCACCGGCCCAGACCGCCACGACCACGAATGCGCTTCCGCGGGTGGTGATCCCCACCTCGAACCGCCCGACCGCTCCGGTGAGGCCGGTCAACCCCGCCAAGGGCATCCTCTATCCCTGGCGCCAGAATATCACCGCCACCGTCTTCTGGATCGGCGAAACCCCGACCCAGAACAACCCGACGCCCAACGATAAATCGTCCTGGGACCAGCGATGGGCGGACAATTTCGGCGGCTACGACGACCCCAGCCCCACCGCACGCATCGCCGACCATC